>JANWZD010000007.1:378-157512 GCA_025054935.1 Dehalococcoidia bacterium
TCCAGCCGCACCTTCCGGTACGGCTACCTTGTTACGACTTCGTCCCAGTCGCTGCCCCTGCCCTCGGCCGCTGCCTCCGCGGTGGCGGTTAGCGCACGGACTTCAGGCATTGACAACTCCCATGACGTGACGGGCGGTGTGTACAAGGCCCGGGTACGTATTCACCGCGCCATGGCTGATACGCGGTTACTAGCAACTCCGCCTTCACGGGGGCGAGTTGCAGCCCCCGATCTGCACTGCGACGCCGTTTGGCGATTTGCGCCCGCTTGCGCGGTGGCAACGCATTGTCGGCGCCATTGTAGCGTGTGTGTCGCCCCAGGCATCAGGGCCATGCGGACTTGACGTCATCCCCGCCTTCCTCCCCGAAGGGCGGTCCGGTTAGACACCTGTAACTAACCGCAGGGGTTGCGCTCGTTGCGGGACTTAACCCAACATCTCACGACACGAGCTGACGACAGCCATGCAGCACCTGTGACGGACCCTCGAAGGCCGCGGCGTTTCCGCCGCCTGCACCGTCATGTCAAGCCTGGGTAAGGTTCTTCGTGTTGCCTCGAATTAAACCACACGCTCCGCTGCTTGTGCGGGCCCCCGTCAATTCCTTTGAGTTTTAAGCTTGCGCTCGTAGTTCCCAGGCGGACCACTTAGCGCGTTAGCTTGGGCGCGCCGCGACGTCAATAGTCGCCACACGCCGAGTGGTCATCGTTTACGGCGTGGACTACCCGGGTATCTAATCCGGTTTGCTCCCCACGCTGTCGCGCCTCAGCGTCAGCCCGCAGCCAGCCCCCTGGCTTCCCCCTTGGTCTTCCTGCCGATCTCTACGCATTTCACCGCTACACCGGCAATTCGAGGGGCCTCTCTGCGGCTCGAGTCGCCCAGTTTGCCATGGCCTCCCCCGGTTGAGCCGGGGGCTTTCACACGACACTTAGGCGACCGCCTGCGCGCGCTTTACGCCCAGTGACTCCGGACAACGCTCGCCCCCTCTGTCTTACCGCGGCTGCTGGCACAGAGTTAGCCGGGGCTTGTTCCGGGGGTACCGTCAGGGTCGTCCCCCCGAAAAGCGGTTTACAACCCGAAGGCCGTCATCCCGCACGCGGCGTTGCTCGGTCAGGCTTGCGCCCATTGCCGAAAATTCCTTGCTGCTGCCTCCCGTAGGAGTCTGGGCCGTGTCTCAGTCCCAGTCTGGCTGGCCATCCTCCCAGACCAGCTACCCGTCATGGGCTTGGTAGGCCATTACCCTACCAACGACCTGATGGGCCGCAGGCCCCTCCCCCGGCGCGCGTGTGCGCTTTCCCCTCGCGGACGTATGCGGGATTAGCGCGACTTTCGTCGCGTTATCCCCCACCGGGGGGCGGGTTCCCACGTGTTACTCAGCCGTGCGCCACTCACCCGCCGAAGCGGGTGCGTTCGACTTGCATGCATTAGGCACGCCGCCAGCGTTGATCCTGAGCCAGGATCAAACTCTCCAACCATACCACGGAGCAGGCACTCTCGCACCCACTCCCTCTTCTACTTCTTCGGGCGCCTCGCTTCCCTCTCCCTCACTCTTCGATTGTCAACGTGCATCTGCTGCGCCCGCAGGGCGCGGGCGTAAAACTATACCTGCCAGTTGCAGGTCTGTCAAGGGTGGGGCACGGCCTTGACTGGCTCAGCCCCCACGCACAGCGCCCGCTTCTCGTTAGAAGCAGGGCCAACGGAAGAGACGCATTAATATATCCCGTACGTCGGGAGATAGCAACCAGTACGGCGCAGCGGGAGGATCTTCGCTGAGCCGCGCAGCGAGCATGCCCCTCACGCTGCAGAGCGGCGGGCAGCAAGGGAACTCCGCTTCCTGCTCCTACGTTTAGTTCTCGGCAGCCCGACCGACTACGGAGGTAGGCAATGGACCCGCGGTCCTCCATCCGGAACAACTCCCCCCAATGGATGGACTCTATCCCCGGCTACCGAGGATATAAGCGCAAGGAGCTTCGCCGAGAGGCAGACCGCGCCTTGCGGATGTATCTTGCAGGAAAGTTGGAAGCACAGCAGCGACGTCTCGACGAAGCCAAGCTGAAGCTGCTGGAAGCAGGAGGGCTCAGTCGCCTCAGCCCCTTCGAGCGTGCCTCCACGAAGCTCCGCACGCTGATCGACACGATTAAAAGCGCCTCCTACGGCTACGCCGGTCTGTTTGACTCCGACGCTGTGCGCGAGCCGCAGCTCGACGCGCTCTACGAGTTTGACCGCGCTCTCGATGCAGAAATCGATGCGCTTGGTGCAAAGATCGAAGCGGTTCGGGCGGCGGTCCTCGCCGGCGCCGACCCTGCGGCTGATCTTGCCACCGTGCTGAGCGAAGCGGATGCCCTACTCTCGCATCTTGAGACCCGTCATCACGCTATCTTGACAGGAACTGCCCCTCCCGAGCTGTCGCCGCGCAGCGTTCTCGAGCCACAGGCAGTCGCTCGTCCCGAGTTTTTGGCGCTCCGCCAGCTGCGGATCAACGACGCCGTCGCCGCCGCCGGGATGAACGCTGTCGTTTCTGCGCGCGAACAGGCGACCGTGAACGGAACTACCTACTTCCTCTTCCGACTTGACTCCGGCGCGCAAGCGCGCTGGCTCTGGGTTGGCCCCACGGAGCGGGATATTGCTCTTCTTGACCCCTATTCTCCTCGCACCGATCTCTTCAAAGACGAGCAGGTCGCCGTAGGAAGCGACCTCCTCCGGCTTGTCAATCGCGGCTACGGGAGTGTCAATCTCGACGGACCGAGCGGAACTCGGCGCGACGTTCCCGCGCAGATTGCGCTCTTCCGGTCGGATCTGCAGGTGCTGTGGGCAGAGCGGCTCGGCCCAGAGACCCTTGCCTTTCTCGGGATCGTGACCGATCTCGCCACGATCCAGCAGTTCCGACGATGACGCGGCGCCCGCCGGCGCTATCCGGCATACTTTGGTTGTCGTAAGCGGCCTGACGACGGGAGGCAGAGCGTGGCCATTCTTGATGTCATCGAATTCGTCGACCCCTCCGGTCAAGAGATCGTGCGTCGGGTGCCCGAAGTCGGGAGCGGCGAGTTTCGCCTCGGCTCTCAGCTTATCGTGCGCGAGAATCAGGCGGCGATCTTCTTTCGCGACGGGAAAGCGCTGGACTCCTTCGGTCCCGGGCGCCACACCCTGAGCACGAACAATATCCCGCTGCTGGCAAACCTCCTCGCTCTCCCCTTCGGCGGACGGTCGCCGTTTCGCGCCGAAGTGTACTTTGTCAGTCTGCGCGAGTTCGTCGACCTGAAATGGGGGACGCCGGAGCCGATCCCCTACCGGGACACCGAGCTCGGCATGGTTCGTCTGCGCGCGTTCGGCTCGTACGCGATGGCGGTCAGCAATCCGATGCTCTTCGTCAACAAAGTGGTCGGCGGGCAAGGGCTGTTCACGACTGCAGCGGTGACGAATTACCTGCGCGGCATTATCGTCGCGAGCCTAACGGACCTGCTCGGTGAAACCATGAAGTCGATCTTCGACCTGCCGAGCCTGTACGACGAGATCGCGGCGGCAACGCGCGCACGCGTTCAGGATGCATTTGCCGCGCTCGGCCTCGAGCTGCGAGCGCTCAATGTCCAAGCGATCACGCCGCCCGAGGATGTGCAGAAAGCGATCGACCAGCGAGCAGGGATGGGCGCGATCGGTCTTGCCAACATGACCGCCTACCTGCAGTACCAAGCGGCGCAAGCGATGCGTGAAGCCGCCCAGAACCCCGCCGCGGCCGGCAGCGGGGCGACAGAAGGGCTCGGCCTTGGCGCTGGGATCGGGCTCGGCGCCGCAATGGCGGGCATGATCTCCCAAGCTGTCCGCCCGGGCGAGCCCCCAGCGACCGCTCAGCCTGCGGCGGCGCCGAGCGCAACGACGGTCTGCCCAAGCTGTCGAGCGCAGATCCCAGCCGCCGCCAAGTTCTGTCCCGAATGCGGTGTCCGGCTCAGTGCCTCCCCGCGCTGTCCCCAGTGCGGCGCAGAAGCCGCCGCCGGCGCCAAGTTCTGCGCCGAGTGCGGCATCCGTCTCGCGTCGTAGGAGAGCGATGGTCTCGCTCCGGCCCCCTGCCTTTGACCATCGCCTCGGCCTGGCCTGGGCGGGAGCGGTAGGCGCGACGGTTCTTTCTGCGATCCTCCTCGAGCAGCTTGCGCTCAATGCCCTGCTTCTGGTGCAGGGACTGATCCACGGGCTCCCCTATCGGATCAGCTTCAGTGTCGGCTTGATCATCGTGTTCGGCGTCGCCCTAGTTGGACCGGCAACAGTGGCCCGGCTGCTCTGGAGCTGGCTCTACCGTCGCGCTGACCCGGCAACTGTCACTGCCGTGCTCCTCTTGCACATCCTTCTTTTCGCGGCGCTCTGGCCAGCAATGCTGGCGAAAGACATCGGAGACATCCTCGGCCGCTGAAGTGGGGCTGGTCAATCGCTGGCGCGCGCAGGCGCTCTTGACGCGGTTCGGTCTCGACGCCCTCGTGGCCACCACGCCTCCCAATCTCCGCTACCTGCTCGACTGGATCCCGCCCTCCTCAGAGCGATCGCCGCGGCTGGGCAGTCAGTGGGCGATCCTCCCTGCCGACCCGGCGCGTCCCATCGGCGCCGTGCTCCCCCTCGCCGATTTTCTCGCCTTTCCGTTCGCTCGTCAGCCCGCAGCCGCAGTCCGCGCTTTCCTGAGCGCCGTGCCCGGCGGTGCTGACACCAGCGCCGCCGAAGTGACGAACACGCTTCCAGCGACGCTGCGAGAGCGGGTCTGCCCTGACCTCGCGACCGCGCTCGACGAGATCCTCATCACTCTCGGGCTGGCCGGCGGCCGGCTCGCCTTCGACGACCCTGCAGCCGTCCTCGCACTCGAGAGCGAGGGCGTCCTTCTTTCACGGCCGACAGGCGCCGACCTGTTCCGTCGTCTCCGCGCCGTCAAAACCGCCGACGAAATTGAGCGGATCCGCGCCGCCACCGAGGCGAACGCGACTGCGCTCCGGGCGGCAGTGGCGGTCGCCGAGCCTCAGCGCCCGTGGGGAGCGGTCGGCGATACGTGGCGGCGAGAGGTCGTCGCCGCCGGCGCAGCGATCATCCAGTGGAACGCGTCGCTGGCCGACAGTTCTGCTCCTCCTGACCGACCCCTCGCTCGCCACGAAGCGATGGGGCTGCTCGGTGCAGCGGCAATCGACGGCTACTGGAGCGAGCTGGGGCGGGTTGCTGTCGTCGGCGACCGCCTGCCGAAGGCGGAGCGCGCTGCTCACGCCCTCGCAAAGGCGATGGAGATGCTCGTTCCGCGTCTCGAAGCTGGCGCCACGGTAGAAGGGCTGACCGAGGCCGCGGAAGAGGCGAGCGGTGCGGCAGGTCTCCCCCCGCCGCTCTACGAGCCCGTCCGCGGTATCGGGATTGAGCGCGCCGAACTGCCCGCCGCCGGCGTGGAAGGAGAGAACGTCCTTGAGCCCGGCAACGTCGTCGTCGTCTCCTTCACCTATCGCGAGCCGGGGTGGGCGATGCTGACCTTGGCGGAACCGGTGCTCATCACGGCGACAACACCCCGTCGCCTCAGCTCCCTCACCTTTGACCTCCTCGTCACGCGAGAGTAGCCGCTCGCGCAGGGCGTTCGGGGCAAGAAGCCCCTCGCCTATTCCCCAACATCAGGAGAGCGAGCCGCTGAGCGGCGTAGACCAAGCGCGAAGTTGATCGGCTGACCGGCTGTTTGCCAGAATAGCGGGGCAGCGGACAAGCGGCTGCTTGCGGTCTGTCACGCGGAGGTGGATCGTCGCGCTCACCCCAGTTCTTCCCCGAAACGCTGAGCGTCACCTGACGATCGCGATCAGCCCGCGCTTCTTAGGCCACACTCTCGTGATCGTCGTGGTCGGCCTCGTGGCTGCCTTCGCCGGACCGCGCCGGGCGGAGGTGGAAGCGGCGACCGTCGGGTGGACATTTGAGCCTTTCAGCCGCTCTCAGCGCGTCAGCAGTGGCAGTGACTGGCTTCGAAACCGCGCCGGCGCGACGTTCGAGGAGCAGATCGCGCCGCCCGTTCTTGGGATTGCGCAAGCCGCCCCGGGCCCGGCAACCGCGCCAGCGCCCCCGCCGAAGCCTCAGGTGCGCACCTATATCGTGCGGGTGGGAGACACGCTCTCCGGCATCGCGCGCGCGTTTGGAGTGAGCACCGAGACCCTGATCTGGGCGAACAAGCTCGAAAATGCCAACTTTCTGTCGCCGGGTGACGAACTGCGCATTCCCCCGGGAACAGGCGTACTCCACACCGTTCAGGCTGGCGAGACCCTGCAGACGATCGCAGCGCGCTACGGGGTATCGCCCGAGGCAATTACAGGACATGCCTTCAACGCGCCGGAGGGCGGGGTCGTTGTCCGCGTCGGCCGCGAGCTGTTCATTCCTGGCGGGGTAGTGCCCCGTCCCACACCTGCGCCTGCAGCGCCGCGGCAGCCGGCAGCACCCGCTCCTCCCCCGGCCGTTGCGCCGGCGCCCGTCGTCCAGCCGGCGCCGCCGACGGGACGGACAGAGGCGAGCCTCTCTGCATCCTCGGGAAACGTCCCAATCCGGCTCGGCTATCCGACCGCGGGGCAGCTCGTCCAAGGTTTTTCCGGCGGCCACCGGGGGATCGACATCATCGCCCCCTACGGCAGCCCGGTCTTCGCGGCGGGCAATGGCGTTGTCATCCTCGCGGCCATGGGCTACAACGGCGGCTTCGGCAACATGGTTGAGATCGACCATGGCAGCGGCATCATCTCGCGCTACGCTCACCTCAGCGCCATTCACGTCTCGCCCGGCGACCGTGTCACGCGCGGGCAGACCATCGGGCTGGTGGGGGCATCCGGCATCGCAACCGCTCCCCATGTGCACTTCGAGGTGATCAACAACGGCGTCCGTTCCGACCCGATGCCGTTCCTCCGATGAAGAACGACCTTTACCATCTCATTCACCGTCCGGCGCGGGCACTCGCGCCTTCCCCGGCCCTGCTCGTCCTCCACGGCTGGGGTGCCGATGAACATGATCTTCTCGGGCTCGCCCCCCTCCTCGACGACCGGCTGCTGATTATCAGCCCTCGAGCGCCTCTTGCCCTCGCATGGGGATACGGCTGGTACCACTTCTTGCCCGAGCGCGGCGCTGACCCGGCAGGCTTCGAGGCAGCGGTAGAGGACCTTGCGCAGTTTGCGGCGTCGCTCCCCCAGCGGTATGCGATCGACCCGTCGCGCTTTTTCGTCCTCGGCTTCAGTCAAGGCGCGATCATGGGGGTCGCTCTCGCGCTCGCCCAGCCTCAGCTTGTTCGCGGGGCAGTCCTGCTGAGCGGCCGTTTCCCCACCACGCCGGTTTCCGGGCGCCTCGACGGCATTCCGATCTTCATCGGCCACGGCCGCTTCGACCCGATCATCCCGGCGACAGCGGCGCTGGAACTGGAAGCAGCCGTGCGCGAGCGCGGCGCCGACGTCACGCTGCGCCTCTACGACTACGGGCACGAGATCCGCGCGGAGACCATCAGCGATGTGAACGCGTGGCTTGCCCCTCGGTTACCAGAGACCGGGTAACATCCGCCGAACTCGCGCGCGGTACGCGGCATAGGCTGGATAGCGCGCGCGCAGCCAGCGTTCTTCGACCTCCGACTTCGCCGCAAAGAAGGCAAAAAGGAGAAGGGCAGCTGCCAGCCGCCCGAGCGACCCCGTCAGGAGGGCAAAGCCGACGGCGGCCATAGTCAGCCCGCCGTAGATGGGATGACGGACGCAGCCGTAGATCCCCTCAGTGATGAGCACGCCGTCGTCCTTCGGCTTCGGAAACGGCGAGAGGGCGCGGCCGAGGGTCGTCACTCCGAAGCCGGCGAAGATTGCGCCGATGAGCAGAAGCGGGATGCCCACGACTGCGCCGAGAAGCCGGAGCGGCCACGGCCATTGAAAGAGGGGAGGCGCGACGAGATAGACGAGAAAGAGCAGGGCTTGCGCCGCAACCCAGCCTTCGCCTCGGCCTTTCATGACGCCAATTGTAGCGCTCACCTGCGGCGGATGAGCGCAGCGCGAGCGAGCCGCCGCGTCGGCAGGTCGACCGCGGGAGAAAGGGCCAAGCGTCGGAGACCGGCAAGCGCCACGCTGCGGACGCGCGGGTGCGGATCGTCGAGCGCGGCGAGGAGGGCTCCCACCGCCTCGGCAGTGGGCTGGCGGGGCAGCTGCGCCCACCGCGGCTCCGCTGCTGCCTGCGCTGCCGGCAGCGCTTCCAGAGAGACGCCGTTGAGGAACGCTCGCCCCTTCGCTGTCAGCCGGAGGCGGGGACGGATCGTCGGCTCCTTCTCGGCCAACCCCGCCAGCACGAGCGTATCGAGGAGGTGATGGACCTCAGCCACGGGAAGAGCGGCGAGAGCGCCGAACTCCGGGAGCGAGGCGAGAGCGGCATCGCCGTTCTTCGGAAGGCGCCCGCGGAGGATCGCGCTCACCCCCTGGCGGCCGTAGGCGCCCTCGACCGCGGCAACAGCGCGAAGCGCCAGCGCGATCCGCTGCTGCTCCTCAAGGCGCGATGACGGCAGCGCGCTTGAAGAGGCGCGCCGCGTCGGGCGGACCGCCGGCGACGGCGTGAGCGCAAGAACGGGCTCGCCAGCCGGGTCACAGCGATCGCAGCAGCCGGCGCGGGGGGCTAAGGGGGTGCGGTCGCCGAAATAGCGCGCCCACCACGCGCGCCGACAGCCGCTGCCTCGGGCGTACTCCCACATCTTCCAGAGGAGCGCGAGGCGGCGGCGTCGCCGGCGTTCGGCATCGATCGTCACCGGCAGCCAGAGCCGCGGCTCCGGCTGAGGACGAATCGCCTCAAGACGGAGCTTTCCCCATTCGTCTGGACCGCGCACGAGCGCTCCGCCCCGCTCTAGCCCTGCCACGGCGAGCCGAACCATCAGCTCGCTAACGCCAAGCTGCGCCGCGATCGCCTCAGGGTCGACCAGCGCGCGCGACCGGCCGCCGCGGCGGAGAGCGCGCAGCACTGCGAGCATCGCCGCTTCGTCGGGCACGTCTCGCTGCACGAGAAAGCGCTGGATGCCGACGTCGACCGGGGCGAACAGCAGGATGCAGCGCGAGGGGAGGGCGTCGCGGCCAGCGCGGCCGGCTTCCTGGAAATACGCCTCCGGCGTCGCCGGCATCGCGAAGTGGATGACAAACCGGACGTCCGGCTTATCGATCCCCAAGCCGAAGGCATTGGTCGCGACAATCACCCGTCGCTCGCCCCGCAGAAACTGATCCTGCGCAAGCGACCGTTCCTTCAGCGTTAGCCCCGCGTGATAGAGCGCCACCTGCTCGCCGCCTGCCGCGAGCGCTTGCGCGAGATCTTCGGCATCGCGCCGCGTTCCCGTGTAGACGATGCCGCTCCCAGCAAGCTGGGCGACCAACTGGCGGGTAACGGCGATCTTTTCCGACTTCCGCGCGACGGTCAGCACGCTGAAGCGCAGGTTTGGACGATCGAGCGGAGCGACGAGAACGACCGGCCGGTCGAGCCCGAGCTGACGCTGAATGTCTGCGCGGACGGTGGGCGTCGCCGTTGCTGTGAGCGCGAGGATCGGCGGCCGGCCCACCTCCTCGGCAAACGCGCGGATGGCAAGGTAGTCTGGCCGAAAGTCGTGGCCCCATTCGGAGACGCAATGCGCTTCGTCGACCACGATGCGCGCAATCCGCATTCGCGCGGCGGCCTCACGAAAATTGGAGGAACGCAGCCGTTCGGGAGCGATGTAGAGAAGCCGGACCGTGCCCGCTGCTGCCTGTTCGAGGCGCTTCCGCGCTTGGGCACTTCTCACCGTGCTGTTGAGATACGTCGCCACCCCCGGAGCGCGGCGCGAAAGGCGATCGACTTGATCCTTCATCAAGGCGATGAGAGGCGAAATGACTAGGGTCACCCCCTCGCTCAGCAGCGCGGGCAGCTGATAGGTGAGCGACTTTCCGCCGCCCGTGGGCAGCACAGCCAAGACATCGCGCCCGGCGATGGTCGCCTCGATGATCTCGCGCTGTCCGGGGCGGAAGCTGGTATAGCCGAAGGTGTCGCGCAGCGTCGTTTCGAGCATCGTTTCGGAAGGCGCTTTTCAAACAGTACCATGAGGCAGCCGAAACGTCTCGGTCAGGCGAGGATTTCCACCGGGTCCCCGACGCGGATGACGCCCGGACCGGCGTGGATGAGATACTGGCCGAACAGCACCTCTTTGTCCGGCGTCAGCCGATACGTCGCTAGCGTGCGGAGCGGCTCTTTCCCGACGCTGGCAGTCTCTTGGTCGACCTGCGTGATCGCGCAGCGCGAGCACGGCTTCACCACGTCGAAGAGCACCTCGCCGACCCGCAGCCGGCGCCATCCATCTTCGGCGTACGCCGGCGCGCCAGCAACGACGATGTTCGGCCGAAAGCGGTTGACAGGTAAGGGCGACCCCATACGGCGATTGAGGTCGTCCAGCGATGACTGATTGAGCAGGAGGAAGGGGAAGCCGTCGCCGAAATGAAGGTGGTCGGTCGGGCGAACGGCATAGTGCGGGTCGACAGGACGGATGAACTCCTCGGCCATCCGAACGAGGCGCGCTGGGCATCCAAGCACGCGTTCCAGCCAAGCGGCGGCTTCGTCGCCTTGGTCGACCGCCGCGCAGCGGTCGTTCCAGACCGTCACCTCGCAGTCGCCAGGGCCGCGACGGATTGAGATGACTAGGTCTTCCGCCGAGGGCGCGCGGAGGGTCAGCGCGCCCTCCCCGACCAGCGGGACAATGCGGCATAAGGCCGGCAGCTCCCGCTGCGTCAAGAAGACGCCGGCTGGATCGACGATCATGAAGAGACGGTCTCCCGCAATCCCGCGCGCGTCCAAGGGCGCCTCACGGAGCGGCTCTCCGCGGCAGGACTTGACCGGATAGCGGTACAGCTCAGACACCCACAGGGACATTCCCACCTCTCGCAACCGTTTGCGGGAGCATAGCTGACGAGCGGCGCATAAAAACGCTGAGTATTATGTCAAATCAAAGCAGGGCGATGGCTGCAGGAGTTCTCTGCTCGTGCTGGAACTCACCCCAGGAACCTGCTCCCGCCTCGTTCGTCGCTTTCCGCTCCGCGCCGCCGTTGTTTTTATCCCGCAGCCATTGCCTCGCGACAAGCTCGCGATGAACGAGACTAGAAAGGGGCGAGGACGGGCATCGCCGCCGTCCGCCGCCGGATTTCCTCAAGCGAGATGCCGGTCAGCTCCTCTACGTTCGGCGGAAGGGCGAAGGTCGTGACCCCAACAGCGCGATGGCCTTCCAGCCAGCGCCAGAGCGTTGCCGGGTCGCGCGCGCGGATCGCGAGCTTCGGCCATAAGCGCTCTTCGGTCAGCCGCTCGGCACCCTGCCAATCCCCAGCGAGTGCCCGCTCGCGGATTGCTGCCGCTTCCTCAGCCAATCCGCCGCGCTCCCAAATGGGGGCAAATTCCTTGTCAACGCAGTGCGTGATGTGAAAGCGGAGAGAGCGCCGCCGCGTTTCAGCCGGCGCCTCATCGTTCACCCATGTTCCCTGCACGCACAGTTCAAAGCGCGAGAGGTCACGGCCGGTCCGCGCCGCGCCGCGCCGGATCTCTTGCCACGCCCAGCGGACATACGCAGGCGTGGTCAGCTCCAAAATCACGCCATCGGCCAGTTCGCCGGCGAGGCGCAGCATCAGCGGCCCCGCTGCAGCGAGCAGCAGCGGGATCGGCCGGCGGGGCCGCAAGTCGACGCGGGCAGTTTCGACCTGAACGACTGCGCCTGGATACCGAACCTGTCCGCTCGCCAGCCGCGTGACGCCGGGCAGCTCCTCGCCCCAGAGCGCCCGCAGGATGATGATGGTATCGCGCATCCGGGCGGCCGGCCGGTCGAAGACGACGCCGAGATATTCCTGCGCCTCGTGAGGGACAGAGGCGCCGATGCCGAGCCGAAACCGGCCACCGGATGCTTCGGCAACCCACGCAGCAGCGGAGGCGAGCAGGACCGGGCTGCGCGAGAAGGCGCCAGCCACCCGCGTCAGCAGCTCGATCCGCTCGGTCGCTCGCGCGATCTCCATCAGCGGCGGAAAGACATCGCCCTCCAAGAACTCAGCGTAGGAGAGGCTATCGAACCCGATTGCCTCAAGCCGCCGCGCGCGCTCGGCGAGCACGTCCGTGGCGCGAGGGCGAGGGTCGGTCCAGTCGTTGCCGGACGGTGAGTCGCCCCAATAGTTGGCGAGCGCGGTGAACTTGAGCGGGCGGTCGCCCATACTTCCTCCTCAGACCGGCTGCAGGTCATGCGTCGCTAGGCGCTCTTCAGCCGGTACGCTAGGATACCTGCATCGAAGCACGCGGAGGCGAGAGGTCATGCGATATCTGCCGCTCCTGTCGGTGATCGTTTTCGCGCTGGCGGCCTGTCTGCCCGGCGCGGCGCGACAACCGGATGGGGGTTCGGGCGCGGCGCCCAGTTCTGCCTCGGTTCCGCGGAAGAAACCAGCCGAATTGATGGAGGTCGCCGACCCGGCGATCCAAGTCTTTCTGTGGGGCGAGCCCAAGACGACCGACCGCGACCTGCGGCTGGCGAAGGAGGCGGGGTTCCGCTGGGTGAAGCAGATGTTCCAGTGGAACTTCATCGAGGGCAAGGGCAAGGGGCAGTTCGAGTGGCAAGAGCCGGACCGGATCGTCGACGCGATCGAGCGCCACGGGCTGTACATCATTGCGCGGCTCGATGTTGCGCCGATGTGGGCGCGCGGGCCCGGCGCCGACCCCCGCCTTCACGGCCCGCCGGTCCGCATGCAGGACTACGGCGATTTCGTCGGCGCGGTCGCCGCGCGCTACAAGGGGCGGATCCAGGCCTACCAGATTTGGAACGAACCGAACCTTGCCCGCGAGTGGAATGGCAAACCGCCCAATGCCCGCGAATATACCGAAATGCTGCGGGTCGCATACGAAGCGATCAAAAAAGCCGACCCCGATGCGCTCGTGATCAATGGCGGCCTGTCGCCGACCACGGCATCGGGCGCGATCGCTGTGCCCGACCTCGAATTCCTGAGGCAGATGTATGCCCTTGGCGCGAATAAGTACTTCGACATGCTCGGCGTTCACGCGCCCGGCTATAAAGCGCCTCCCCAGATGGACCCGGCAGACGTCGCGCGAGATCCTGTCTTGACCAACGGCGACCGCTCGCCCGAGTCGGCGCGGCGGATCTACGCCTTCCGCCATGTCGAAGATGTTCGCCGCGTTATGGTCGAGCACGGCGACGCCGACAAACGGATCGCGATCCTCGAGTTCGGGTGGACAACCGACCCGCGTCCGAAGTCGCCCTACTACTGGCATCGCGTCACCGAAGACCAGCAAGCCGCTTACCTCGTCACCGCCTTTCAGTTCGCCGAACGGCACTGGAGCCCGTGGATCGGCGTGATGACGGTGATCTACCTGTGCGCGCCGCACTGGACAGAGGATGACGAGCAGTATTGGTGGGCGATCACCTATGAGGACGGTGGCGACCGGACAGCCTACAACGCGCTCAAGGAGTACTTCACTCGCCACAGAAGGCGCTAAACTGTGGCATGGAGCGCCCGGCGCTCGCGGGACCAGCCGCACCTCTCCCCCGGGGAGAGGTGTTCTCTTTCGCTCGCCTGCCAAATGCCGGCGGCGCGCCGACCTTCGCGCTGAAGGGACGAGACTGTGATCAAACGACGGATCGCTGAGCTGCTCACCGCGGCGATCGCTGCCGCTCAACAGCAGCGAGCGCTGCCCGCTATGAGCGTCCCCGACCTCGGGATCGACCACCCCCCGCAACCTGAGTTCGGAGACTACGCCAGCAGTGTTGCGATGCGGCTAGCGCGCGCTACCCGCATGAACCCGCGCGATATCGCTGCCACCATTGTCCGCCTTATCCCGCCCAGCCCCGAAATCGCCCGCGTCGAGACGGCGCCGCCTGGGTTTATCAACTTCTTCCTCGACGACAGCTGGGTTGCTCGGCAGGTCGAAACGATTCTCGACGCGGGGATCGCCTACGGCAGCGGGGTCGTGCCGGGCAAGCGCATCCAAGTCGAGTATGTCTCCGCCAATCCGACCGGGCCGCTGCATGCCGGTCACGGCCGCGGCGCCGTCTTCGGCGACACGCTCGCCAATGTTCTCTCCTTCGCCGGCCATGACGTCCAGCGGGAGTACTACGTCAACGACGCCGGCTCGCAGGTGCGGCTGTTCGGCGCAACCCTGTTCGCTCGCTACCAGCAGGCGCTCGGCCGCGAGGCGCCGCTCCCGCCCGACGGCTACGCCGGTGCCTACATGCAGACCCTCGCCGCCGAGATTGTCGATGAATATGGCGACCGTTTTCTGACGCTCCCGCCGGAGGAGGCGCAGCGCGAACTCGCCGAGATCGGCATGGAAAAAGTGCTCGCTTGGATCCGCGCCGACCTGCAGGACCTCGGGATCCATTTCGACCGCTGGTTCCACGAGCGCGAACTGTTCGAAAACGGGCAGTTGCGCGAGGCGCTGGCGAAACTGCGCGAGGCAGGAACGCTTGACGAGCGGGAAGGCGCGCTCTGGTTCACCTCCACGGCTCTGGGCGAGGACAAAGATAACGTCATCATCCGGAGCAACGGCATTCCCACCTACTTCGCCACCGATATCGCCTACCACTACGACAAGTTTCTGCGGCGCCAGTTCGACGAAGTCATCGATGTCTGGGGCGCTGACCATCACGGCCACGTCTCGCGGATGAAGGCGGTCGTGGCGGCGCTCGGCATCGACCCGGACCGTCTCGTTGTCGCGCTCTCCCAGCTGGTCACCCTCAAGCGGCGCGGCGAGGTTGTGCGGCTGTCGAAGCGCACCGGCGATATCGTCACTTTGCGCGAAGTGATTGACGAAGTCGGTCCCGACGCTTGCCGTTTCTTCTTCATCCAGCGGTCGCCCGACAGCCAGATGGATTTCGACCTCGAACTTGCCAAAGAAGAGTCGGACAAAAACCCGGTCTACTACATTCAATACGCCCACGCCCGAATCGCGAGCATCCTGCGGCTCGCCAGCGAACGCGGCATCGATTGGAGCAGCGGCAACGTCGAACTGCTGCGCTCCGAGGCCGAACAGTCTCTCATCCGCAAGCTGCTCGCTTTTCCGGAAGTGATCGAACTGGCAGCGATCAATCGTGCCCCTCAAGGGGTCGCCGCGTACGCCCTCGCGCTCGCCGGTGAATTTCACAGCTTCTACCGGCTCTGCCGAGTCCTCTCCGATGACGCCCCGCTCACCGCGGCGCGGCTGAAGTTGGTGGCGAGCGCGAAAATTGTGCTGGCCAATGCGCTGCGGCTGCTGGGGATGACCGCTCCGGAACGGATGGCTCGGCTCGACGAGGAGAGATAACGATGCTTCGGCGATTTCGGTTCTCGCGCGGACCGCAGCCGACGGCACCCCCCGCGCTCTCCGCCGCAGGAACGGCTCCGCCAGAGAGTGAAGAAGAACCCGCTCTCGACACCGTCGCCGCTATCCTGCGCACCCTCGGCACCAGCAACCTCCCCCTCGCAGCGCCCGAGCTGGCTGACTTTCCCGCCCTCTGCGAAGCGTGGGCGGCCCATCTTCTGCTCCGTCAGCCTTCGCCTAATGCGCCCGACAAGCCGTTCAGCAGGCGCGACTGGGGCGGTGTCCGGATGTTCGTGCTGAAAAGCCGCGAGCAGGAACTGGACGCGGTCTCACGCTCGCTCGGCGACTTGCGCGATGCGCTCTGGAAGATGATCGAGACGTTCAGCCAGGCCTTTCGCGAGGATGAAGGGCAGGATCACGCATTTCATGAGCAAATCGACCGGCTGAAATCCGCTCTGGACAAGAACTCCACCGAGGAGCTGAAGCGGGAGGTCCTCGGCGCGATCGCCTCCCTGCGGCGGATCGCAGAGGAGCGGCAGCAGCAGAGCCGCCGCCGCATTGAACGGCTCAGCACCACCGTCGCCCTCCTCACAAATGACCTGCGCACCGCAAAGCGAGAAGCGCAGCTGGACGGCTTAACCCGGATCCACAATCGCGCTGCCTTCGATGACTACATCGCGACGACGATCCAGCTGCAGCGCTCATTTCCGCGCCCAACCACGCTCCTCCTCATCGACATCGACCACTTCAAGCAGATCAACGACACGTTCGGCCATCAAGCGGGTGATGCCGTGCTCCAGACCTTTGTCGGCCGGCTCGCGCTCGCCTTCCCCCGCCGCAGCGACTTCCTTGCGCGCTATGGCGGAGACGAGTTCGCGGTCATTCTGCCTGACACCTCGCTCGAGGACGCGATCCCGCTCGCCATCCGCCACATCGAAGACCTTCGGCGGCACGAGATCGACTGCGGCGAGAACAAGGTGCGGGTCACCGTCTCCGTCGGGCTCGCCGAACTGAAACCGAACGAAGACGGAGCGAGCTGGATCGGGCGTGCCGATAAAGCACTCTACGCCGCTAAACGCGAGGGACGTGACCGCTTCGTCGTCGCCGGCCCCTAGGCGGCGCGCCGCATATCGAACGTCGCCTCGGCGGCGCCGCTCTCCCTCTTCCGCAGTTGAGCGCGCCTGCCGCGCCTCGCTCGGGCAAGGCCTGGGGGCAGCACTCAGGCTCGGTCGGTGTCGATGCTGGGCGGAACGGCCGGCGAGGGAGGAAGCCACTCCAGAAAGCGCAGCAGGCCGTTCACAATGCCTGTCGCGACGCGGTCGGGCTGACGGAAGAGAAATTCCCGGTCGAGCGGGTTCGTCAAGAACGCCATTTCGAGAATGGCGTGCGGCACGCCGGGCGCGATCGCATGCTGGTAGCGACGCGCATTGAAGGCGTAGTAGGCGGTCATCCGGCTCGACACCTGGTTAGGCTGCTTCAGCAGCCCTGTCGCCGCTCCATACTCCTCCCACAACGCATCGCACAGCACCTTGTCCGCTTCAGGCGTCGCAGAGAAGCGGGAACTGCCCACCTTGTAGCCGCGGAGCTGCTGCGTGACATCGCCATCCGCGTGGATGGAGAGAAAGACATGGGCGCGATAGCGGATCGGCACCGTCGAGTCCAGCAAATCGGCGATGTAGCCGAGCTCGGTCAAGCGGTTGACAACCCGCTCACTGATATCGAGGTTGACTTCCCACTCCGCTTTCCCTCCGCCGGAGGTGCCGGGGTTGTAGCGGTTCTGCCGCAGCTCCTCGGGAGAGTTGTAATAGCGCCAATGGCCGGCTTGGATCCCCACCCGCTTGGGGCCGGGCGGGTTCCAGAGCGGGACTGGCGGGAACGGCTCGCGGAGGGATGCATAAGTCTCAGGACGGCCGGGCACAAACGGCGGCGGATTGCCGTCGGGGATCGGAAGCACTACCGTGTCGATGTAGTGCGCAAGCGCCTCCCACTCCCCGCAGTGATTGGGGCGCAGGTGGCACGGGGTGTCATCTGTCTCCGCCCACGCAGGAGGCGCGAGGCCTGCCACGCCGAGGGTTGCAGCCCCGGCGCCTGCCGCCCGCAATACCTCCCGCCGCGACAGCGTGCGCATCAGCCCTCCTCCGACGGAACTCTCTCGCCAGCCAGCCGGGAGAAGCTTCTTCCCCTGCGCCCATTGTGGAGACGCCGGGGCGCGCGGGGAGTTCTTCCCCGCGCATAGCGTAGACACCGCCGGATCGCCTGTCAATTGTTCTCGACGAAGCGCCCCGGGTCGAAAGGGGTGAGGTCAAACGAGGTCGCGCCCTGCAGGATCACGTCCGCGATCGCCCGGCCGGCCGCAGGGGCGTGCATAAAGCCGTGACCGCTGAAGCCGGCTGCGACGAGCAGCCCCTCGCGGTCTGGGGCTCGGCCGATGAGCGCCTTCTCGTCCGGCGTCATCTCCCGGAGCCCCGCTCGCGCCGCCGTGAACGGGATCTCGCCGAGGCGGGGGAGCAGCTGTTTCAGCCCGGCCCGAGCGCGCTCGGCCACTTCCGGACGAACGGCAACATCAAACTCGGGCGCCGGCGTCATCTCGCCGGCAGAGACCAGAAGATGATCCGCTTCCACGCGGAAGTACCAGCCCGACGCGTGATCGATTGTCATCGGCGCGTTGCGGAGGAGGGGCGTCGGGGCGGTGGTGAAGAGATGGCGCCGCATCGGCGCGACCGGCAGCGTCAGCCCTGCCAGCTGCCCTACCTGCGCCGTCCAAGGCCCCGCGGCGATAACGGCCCACCGCGCCGCGATCGGCCCGCGGCTCGTCTCCACCGCCTCGAGCCGCTCGCCAGCGAACCGAAAGCCCGTCACCGCCGTGTTCGGCCGCGCCTCGACCCCACGGGCGACCGCGCTCTGGAGCATCTGCTGCGCTGCCAGCGGCGGGCTGGCAACGCCGTCGTGCGGCGTGAAGCTTCCCGCTCGAACGCCGTCGAGGTTGATCTCGGGCACAAGGGCGGCGACCTCCTCAGGACGGAGGATGCGCCAGTCGACCCCGGCGGCGCGACCCTGCGCTGCCATCTCGCGATAGCGCGCCACTGCGGCTTCGTCGCGCAGGAGCACCAGAAACCCGCAGGACGTGAAGCCGCAGTCGCCGCCGACCTGCTCCGCAAAGCGACGGTAGAAGTCGAGGCTGTAGCGCGAAAAGGCGACCTCAGCCGGATCGCCGAACTGCGAGCGGACGCCGCCCGCCCCTTTCGCCGTTGTCCCGCCGCCAAACGCTCCTTGGTCGACCACTACCACGCCGCGCAGGCCGCGCTCAGCAAGGTGCCAAGCAACGCTTGCCCCCACCACCCCGCCGCCGACGACAACCACCTCCGCCGAGCGCGCCACGCGGTTACCGCCTCGCCGCGATTGTTTCTTGAGCGTGGGCGATGAACTGGGCAAGCGGCATCGCGCCGAGGTTCTCCCCGCTGCGGAGGCGGACAGCGACGGTGCCTTCGGCGACTTCGCGGTCGCC
This sequence comes from Dehalococcoidia bacterium, assembly GCA_025054935.1. Classification (NCBI taxonomy): domain Bacteria; kingdom Bacillati; phylum Chloroflexota; class Dehalococcoidia; species Dehalococcoidia bacterium. Next base: position 19,151 of record JANWZD010000007.1, read on the forward strand.
GATGACAAGCATAAAGGGGATCTTCTGGAGCTGCGCTTCGCGAATTTTATGCTGCATCCGCTCCGCCGAGGCATCGACGGCGACGCGCAAGCCGGCAGCCCGCAACTGCCGCACCACTTCGTCGGCATAGGGATGATGCCGGTCGGCGATCGGAATAACCGCGACTTGGGTCGGCGCAAGCCAGGCAGGAAAGGCGCCAGCATAATGCTCGACAAGCACCGCGAAGAAGCGCTCGAACGACCCGTAGAGCGCGCGATGAACCATGAAGGGCTGATGCTCTTGGCCATCGGGGCCGACGTACGTGAGCCCGAACCGCTCCGGCAGATTGAAGTCGAATTGGATCGTCGACAGCTGCCAAGCGCGCCCGATCGCGTCTTTGACGATGAAGTCGATCTTGGGGCCGTAAAACGCGCCGCCGCCCTCATCAACGCGGTACGGGAGCCCCCGCGACTCGAGCGCCGCTTTGAGCGCCGTCTCCGCGAGGTGCCACTGCTCCGGACGCCCCACGGCCTTCTCAGGCTTGGTGGAGACAAAGAAGTCGACCTGCTCGAACCCGAAATCGTTCAAGACCCGAATCGCGAGGTCGACCAGCGTTCGGATCTCGCCGTCGACTTGATCCGGCGTGCAGAAGATATGCGCGTCGTCTTGAGTAAAGCCGCGGACGCGGAGCAAGCCGTGGAGAACGCCGCTCCGCTCGTAGCGATAGACCGAGCCGAACTCCGCCAGCCGCAGCGGCAGCTCCCGGTAGCTCCGCTTCGTCGTCCGATACACCTCGATGTGGAAGGGGCAGTTCATCGGTTTGACAAAGTACTCCTGCTCCTCCACTTCCATCGCCGGATACATGTTCTCGCGGTAGAAACTGAGGTGGCCGCTTGTCTGCCAGAGCGTCGACCGGCCGAGATGCGGCGTATACACCGGGAGATAGCCGTAGTCGTCGAGCAGACTGCGCAAATACGTCTCCATGACCGACCGGACCCGCGCTCCCTTGGGCAGCCAGAGGATCAGTCCCGGCCCGACTGTTTCGCTGACGGTGAACAGTTCAAGCTCCCGCCCGAGCTTGCGGTGGTCGCGCCGCGCCGCCTCTTCCAGCCGGTGGAGATAGGCGGCCAGCTGCTCTTCGGTCTCCCACGCTGTGCCGTAGATCCGCTGGAGCATCGGCCGCTTTTCGTCGCCGCGCCAATACGCCCCTGCAACCGACATCAGCTTGAAGGCGCCGATCTGTCCGGTATGCTCGACGTGAGGCCCCTTGCACAGGTCAGTGAACGTATCTTGGGTGTAGAACGAGACCCGGCCGTCTTGGAGCCCTTCTTCCGGCAGGTCGGTGAGGATCTCGACCTTGAACGGCTGATTGCGCGCCCGGTAGTACGCTACCGCCTCGTCGCGGTCCATCCACGTTCGGATGAACGGGTGACGCTCGGCGATGATGCGGCGCATCCGCGATTCGATCTCGCTGAGATCATCGGGGGTCAAGGGGCGAGGAAGCAGGAAGTCGTAGTAGAAGCCGTCCTCGATCGGCGGCCCGATTGCCAGTTGGGCCTCGGGGAAGAGCTCGAGCACTGCCTGCGCCATGACATGCGCTGCCGAATGGCGAATCCGATAGAGGCGATCCGCAACCTCATCACGCTGCTCGGCGACATCACCTACGACACTCATCTGCTCTCTCCTTTTCGGCTCTCTCGGCGCCGCCCCGTGACGCAAAGAAAAACGCCTTTCGTCGTTCGGGACGAAAGGCGTCAGCCTCACGCGGTTCCACCCGATTTCGCCACAGGGGCGCACTCGTCTGCGCTGATAACGGGAGCGACCCGGAGACAGCTACTTGCTGATACGTTCGCTGTTCGGCTCAGAGGGGGTTTTCGCCGGGAGCGCGTCAGGGGCTTCCACCACTCCCCCCTCGCTGCGACGGCCGGACCGGCTACTCGTCCTCGTCAACGCCGCTTTGGTGGGCGATACTGGATTCGAACCAGTGGCCTCGGCGATGTCAACGCCGCGCTCTCACCAACTGAGCTAACCGCCCGTCTCGGCAAAGTATATTGGACCCGCCTTCGAGCGATCAATTCAGCAACCGGGGCGTGCTATACTGCCAGCCGTAGTCGGCTAATCATTCTACCCAAGGAGAGCGCGGCGATGACGAACCCAGCGGCGGAGCAGACCGAAGTCCAAGAAGGGCAGGTCGCTCCCGATTTCACCCTGCGCGATCACCTCGGCAACGAGTTCACCCTTAGCGCCTATCGCGGGAAGAACCCCGTCGTTCTGGCGACCTTCGCGCTCGCGTTCACCAGCGGCTGAACGAACGAGCTGGCTGGATTCCGGGACCGCTATCCGGAGTTCCAGGCAGCGGGAGCCGTGGTTGCGGCTCTGAGCGCAGACGCAGCGCCTTCCCTGAAGAAGTTCGCCGAAGAGCTTGACCTTCCCTTCCCGCTTCTGTCCGATTTCAAGGACCGGTCCGTCACCTTTGCATATGGGATCTACAACGAGCGCTTTGGCGTGCCGAAGCGGCGAACCTATGTCATCGACAAGGCAGGGGTTATCTACCGGCTGATCATCGATGACAAAGATATGCAAGCCCATTCGATCCGGGCGCTCGAAGCAGTCAAGGAGCTGCAAGCCCGGTCCTAGGCCCGCTCCCCGAAGAGCAGCCGGCCCCGATCATCGGCAGATGGTCGGGGTTTTCTGCTTTGGAGACGAGACCGGCAGCAGTGTCGCTGCGCATTCGCCAAGAGAGCGTATCCTTGAAAAGGAGCGATGACTGAGCAGCAACCGGTGTTCCCGAATCTGGGAGCAAGCCCGTATCTCTCGCTGACGACCTTCCGCCGGTCGGGGGAACCGGTCGCGACCCCCGTCTGGTTCGCGCGCGAGGGCGACCGGCTTGTGCTGCTGACCCGCGCTGGCGCCGGCAAGCTGAAGCGGATTGCCCATACTCCGCGCGTTCTTGTCGCCCCCTGCGATGTCCGAGGGCGGGTCACCGGGGAGACGGCGGAGGGCAGAGCGCGTCTGCTCCCTCCGGAACAGGCTGAGGCTGCCCGCAAGGCGATCCTGAAGAAATACGGGCTGCTGGGATGGCTGTTTGTCACGCTTGAGCGGATGCGCCGTTCGAGCCAAACTGTCTACTTTGAGATCCGTCCCCTGAAGGACGAGTGAGGAACGGCGCGCTGCTGGACGCGCCGAGAGCGCTGTGATACACTCGCTTCGCACGGGTGAGGGCTGCCCACCGCGACGCCGCGAAAGAAGCAGGTGACTCTTGGCGCTCATGCCAGTTGTTCGTGGGTAGGTCCCCCGCGCCGCCCCGAGCCGTGGAGGAAGCGATGCTCGGCGAACAATCGATCTCCCTTCCCGCCGCTCGTGTCTCTCCCCTCACCCGCTACCAAAAGCCTGTCATCGCCGCTGTCCTCGTCGCTCTCGCCATCGGTTATCTGATCACCACAAGCTTGCAAACCACCGCCGTCTACTACCACACGATCCCCGAAATTCGCGCGCGCCAGCTTGCGCCTAACGAGATCGTGCGGGTGAACGGGTGGGTGCGCGAAGGCACCATCGAAAAGTTCCCCGACGGGTCGGGCGCCCGCTTCCTCATGTACGACTCGAAGGACCCCTCCCAGACGATGGTCGTGACATACCGGGGCCTGCTTCCGGACACGTTCGTTGACGGGGCAGAGGTGGTCGTTCAAGGGAAGCTCATCCGCAGCGGCACAGACGGCCGCCCGCCGCTGATCCTGGCGAGCGGCGCGACCTCTGACCTCGAGTTCGAGGCGACCACCCTTTTGGCTAAATGCCCTTCAAAATTCGAAGCGGCGTAGCGCGTCGGCCGCCGAGCGAGATGACACAGGAGGAGTGCCGATGATCGCTGATGCCGGGCGTGCCGCGCTACTTGTCGCCTTTCTCCTCGCCGTTTACGGCGTCATCGGCGGCATCGTCGCTGGGCGATGGCAGCGGGAGGATGTGCTCCTCAGCGTCCGCCGAGCGGTGTGGGCCTGTTTCGCGCTCGTCCTAGTGGCGGCGGCTGCCCTGATCGTCTCTCTCGTGACGAAGGATTATTCCCTCCGCTTTGTCGCCCTCTACACCAGCAACGACGCGCCGCTCAACTACGCCGTCACCTCGATGTGGGCAGGCAACGCCGGGTCGCTCGTGCTCTGGGTGGTCGTGCTGATGCTCTTCACGAGCATCGTCGCGCTGACAACCCGCCGTCAGTATCGCGAGCTGGCACCCTATGCTCTCGCGGTGCTGATGGGGATCGCCGTCTTCTTCCTAACGATGATCAACTTCCTTGACAGCCCTTTCCAGCGACTGCCCGTGCCGCCGAGCGACGGGCGGGGGTTGAACCCGCTGCTGGAAAACTTCTGGATGCAGCTCCATCCTCCGGCGCTCTATCTCGGCTATGTCGCCGCCTCGGTGCCGTTTGCCTTCGCGATCGCTGCCCTCATCACGCGGCGCCTCGACGACGAATGGATCAAGGGTACCCATCGCTGGACTCTGCTGACGTGGGGGTTCCTCTCTCTCGGCAATCTGCTCGGCGCAAAGTGGGCCTACGAAACCCTCGGCTGGGGGGGATATTGGGGATGGGACCCGGTCGAGAACGCCGCGATCCTGCCTTGGCTGACCGCGACCGCCTTTCTCCACTCGGTCATGATCCAAGAGCGCCGCGGCATGTTGAAGGTCTGGAACGTCTCCCTGATTGTCGCGACCTTCTGCCTGACGATCTTCGGCACCTTTCTCGTCCGGAGCGGCGTCCTTACCTCCGTTCACTCGTTCGGCCTCTCCTCGCTCGGGCCGTTTTTCTTCGCGTTTCTCGCGTTGGTCACCCTCGGCTCGATCGCGCTGATCCTCAGCCGGTTGAAAGACCTGCAGTCTGACGCCACGCTCGACTCGGTGCTGTCACGAGAGAGCAGCTTCCTGCTCAATAACCTTCTTCTGATTGGCGCCGCCTTTGCCATCTTTTGGGGCACTGTCTATCCGCTGGTCTCGGAGGCGACGCGCGGCCTGAAAGTCACCGTTGGCGCCCCCTACTACGACGAAGTGGTCGGCCCCATCCTGCTTGCGGTCTTTCTCCTTATGGGCATCGGCCCCCTGATCGCCTGGCGGCGAGCGACGGTGGCCAATCTGATCCGCAACTTCCGCTGGCCGGTTCTCGGCGGGCTGCTCACTTTTGGCCTCTGCCTCGCCCTCGGCTTCCACCAGCGGTCGACGCTGCTTGCGGCGCCCGTTTTGGGGTTTGTCGCCGGCAGCGTGATCGTCGAGTTCTACCGCGGCACGCGCGCGCGGATGCGCGGCTTCGGCGAGCCGCTCGCTCTCGCCTTCGGCCGGCTGTTTGTTCGCCATCCCAGCCGCTACGGCGGATATCTTGTCCATGTCGGCATGGTTGTGATTGCCGTTGGGGTGATCGGCTCGAGGGTGTATCAAGATGCCGTCGAGACGACGCTCCAGCCCGGCAGCACGATGCAGATCGGCGCCTATACCCTCCGCTATGACGGCCTTCAGCAGACCGCCACGCCGACCCGCGAAGTGAACCGCGCGACCGTCGCCGTCCTCGTCAACGACCGGCAGGTGGGAACGCTCTTTCCTGAAAAGAACTTCTTCCCGGTTCAGCAGCAGCCCCAAAGCATTATCGGGCTGCGCTCAACCCTCGTCGACGACCTCTATGTCGTCCTCGCGGCATGGCAGCCGACGGGTGAGATCACGGTGAAGGCGTATCTCAATCCGCTCGTCGCTTGGATCTGGATCGGCGGCGCAGTTGCCCTGCTTGGCTGCCTTATCTGCTTCCTCCCCGGCCCGAAACCGACGCGATCGCGGCGCGCCAACCAGGAGCCGAGCCCGGCGCTCGCGGCAACGGGAGAGCGTCGGTGACGTCCACGCTGCTGATCGCGCTCGCCTTCGCCGCTGTCGCCTTCTTCTACGTCAGCTGGCCGTTTCTGCGCGCTCAGCCCCGCCCTGCCACCCGCCGCGATGAGACGCTCGCCGAACTGCGGAGAAAGCGTGACAGCATCTACGAAGCCCTTCGCGAACTTGACTTCGATGCGCGGACCGGCAAACTTTCCCCCGCCGACCATGCCGAACTGTCGGACCGCTACAAGCGCCAAGCGATCGCCCTGCTGAAGCAGCTGGACGACCAGACCCGAGCGGCCCTGCTCGCCATCGACGCCGAGATCGAGCGCGAGGTTGCCGCGCGCCGACGGACCGCTCGTCCTCAGCCCAGCACGCGCTGCGTTGCCTGCGGCGCCGCCCTCACCGCGAACGACCGCTTCTGCCGCCAGTGCGGTGTTCCCCAGGGCCGTGCCTGTCCGCGGTGCGGCGCAGCCAGTGAGCCGCTCGATCGTTTCTGCCCCCAGTGCGGCACTCGTCTCTGACCATGCTGACCCGACGCTTGGCGCTCTCGCTCGCGACTCTGGTGGCGGTGCTCGCCGCCGCCTCGCCAGCACGCGCCCAAGGCCCTGGCGCTGTGGTCGGGCGGGTGGTGAACGGATCAGCCGGGGGAGCGCCGGTTGCCGGAGTTGCTGTCACGCTGCTCCCCGTCACCACCACGGGCCCGGGCCAGCGCGTGAGCGCGACGAGCGGACCCGACGGCACCTTCCGCTTCGACGGGCTGCCGACAGAGGCCGGGCGCTTTTATGTCGTGTGGGCCGAGTTCGAGGGCGCGCGCTATCAAGTCGGACCGCTTCAGTTCGCGCCCGGCACCGCAGAGCTTCCCGTGGAGCTGGCCGTCTACGCCCCGACCGAGAGCGACCCCGGCATCCGGCTGACACGCTACGTCGTACTCATTGTCCCCTCGCCGCCCCAGCGCTTCCTGAGCGTTCTCTCGTTTGTCGACGTCGAGAACCCTTCATCCCAAGCCTACATCGGCCAACTTGTCGGCCAGCAGCGGCAAACCCTCCGCTTCGGTCTGCCGGCAGGGTCGCGCAGCCTGCAGGTGCTTGAGGGGATCCAAGTCAATGCTGTCGCGCGGACAATGAACGGCTTCGCCGACACTCTCCCCGTTAAGCCCGGCCAAACCACCGTTGTCTTCCAATACCTCGTTGACTATGTTGACAACGGCATTCTCTTCACTCTGCCGGTGTACCATCCCACCCAGGAGTTGAGCCTGCTGCTCGCCGAGGGAGATTGGACCCTCATTGCAGACGGCGCGCGGCCGAGCGGTACGGTCGAACAGGGCGGGCAGCGTTTTCGCAGCTACACCGCAACCAACCTCGTCCCCGGTCAGGAACTTCGCGCCGTCATTCAAGGCCAAGGGCTGACCAGTCAGGCTCTTGGCAACCAGCCGCTCTTCACGATGGCCGTCGGCAGCGCCATTCTATTGGTGACAATCGCCGCGGTGGCAGTGCCGCTCCTGCGGCGCCGCAGCAGGCGCGGCCTCTCCTCGCCCTCGCCCCGAAAGCCGCCTCCGCAAGCGAGCGTCTCTCCCCAGCCCGCTCTCCCGACCGCGGCCGAACCGCGCGCTGAGGAGCGGGAGGCGCTCCTCGCCGCTCTCGCCGACCTCGATGATCGGCATGCGGCCGGTGAGATCAGCGATGAAGAGTGGGCTCGCCTGCGCTCGGCGAAAAAAGAGGCGCTTGTGGCGCTCATCCGCGAGATCCGAGGGATCTAGATGACAATCCCGCACGCAGCGCTCCCCACCGCCGACGTGCAAGTTCGGCCGCCGGCGATCGAGGTGCGGGGGTTGCGCAAAGAGATTGGCGGCCGCCTCATTCTGCGCGGGATCGATCTCCGCGTCGAGATGGGGGAGACAGTCGTCATTTTCGGGCCAAACGGTGCCGGCAAAACCACGCTCCTTCGGATTCTTGCCACCCTCGCCCGGCCGAGCAGCGGTATGGTGCGGATCGGCGGTGTCGACCTCCACGAGGTGGGGCCGGCCATCCGCCGCTGGATCGGCCTCCTCGCCCATCAGACCTACCTCTACGATGACCTGACCGCCGAGGAGAACTTGCGCTTCTATGGCCGCATGTTCGATATCCCCGACCTTGACCGCCGCATCGACGTGGTGCTGGAGCAGGTTGGGCTGAGCGAGCGGCGAGGCGACCGCGTGCGCGTGCTCTCGCGGGGAATGCAGCAGCGGCTGGCGCTCGCGCGGGCGATCCTCCACCGGCCAGGACTGCTGCTCCTCGACGAGCCGGAGAGCGGCCTCGACCCGACCGCCGCCGCCGGGCTGCGCTCCCTGCTCGCCGCCGTCGAGCAACCTGATCGCGCCGTTCTCCTCACTTCTCACTCGCTCGACCTCGGGCTGGACCTCGCCAGCCGGGTCGTCCTGTTGGTGAGGGGCACGATCGTCCTCGACACTCCGCGCGCAGCGATCGACCGGGCAGCCCTCGAGCAGTTCTACGCCCGCGCCGTGATGGGAGGAGCAGCGCCATGAGGAAAGCGTTGCTCATTCTCGAAAAAGACCTTCGCACTGAGCTGCGCGCCAAAGATATCCTCACGGCGATGGCCTATTTCTCCCTGCTCGTGCTTATCGTCTTCAACTTCGCGATCGACCTGCGCGATGTCAGGATCGACGCGATTGCGCCGGGGATCTTGTGGGTCTGCTTCGCCTTTGCGGGCGTGCTCGGACTTAATCGCACCTTTGTGCGCGAGCAGGAACGGAATGCGATCGAAGGGCTGATGCTCTGCCCCATCGACCGGAGCACAATCTATCTCGGCAAGTTCGTCGGCAATGTCGTCTTCATGCTTATCGTTGAAGCGCTGACCGTGCCTATCTTCCTTCTTCTTTTCAACCTGACCGCTGTCGGCTGGGGATTGGTTCCCGCCTTGCTGCTCGGCACGGTTGGGTTCGCCGCGCTGGGCACGCTCTTCGCCGCGCTGGCCGTCAACACGCGAACGCGCGAAGTGATGCTGCCTGTTCTCCTCTTTCCAATCATTATTCCCATCGTCATCGCCGCCGTCAAAGCAACTGGGTTCGCCATCGGCACGATCGCTCCCGATCTCGCGATCCCGTGGCTGAACCTGATGATGGTCTTCGACCTCGTGTTTGTCGTCATTTCGTACCTCATCTTTGGGTACGTCTTGGAGGAGTAGCTCGGAGGAGGCCATGGCGCAGCAACTTGTTGTCCCTCGTGAACGCGCACGACGCTTTGACCCGTGGGTCGCCCTCGGCTGGCTGACGATCTTCCTGATGGGAGTGACCATGTTCGGCGCGTTCATCTACGCGCCGACCGACCGCTTCCAAGGGATCGCTCAGCGCATCTTCTACATCCATGTCCCCTCGGCGTGGCTTGCTTATCTCGCCGTGTTCGTTGTCTTCATCGCGAGCATCCTCTATCTCGTCCGCCGCAGCCGCTTCTGGGACCGCGTCGCCCTCTCGTCAGCAGAGCTCGGGGTGATCTTCACGACGCTCGCTCTCGTCACCGGGTCGCTCTGGGGGCGGCAGGTGTGGGGCGCGTGGTGGGTCTGGGACGCTCGCCTCACCACCACGCTGATCCTGTGGCTGATCTATGTCGGCTATCTGATGCTGCGAGCGACGATGGGCGAGAGCCCGCGGACAGCGCGCTTTGCCGCCATCGTCGGCATTGTCGGCTTTATCGACGTTCCGATCATCCACCAGTCGGTAAAGTGGTGGCGGACCCAGCACCCGACGCCCATCGTCGTCACGGAAAATCCTGCGCTGCCGGCGTCGATGCTGATCGTGCTGGTTGTCTCCGTGCTCGCTTTCACCGCCCTCTATTTCTGGCTGCTGAACCTCCGCTACCGTCTCGAGGCGGGGCGCGACCAGGTGGCAGCGCTCCGCCGCGAGCTTCAGGGGGCTGCCGATGTTTGACAATCCCGCATTCTGGCTGCTGTTCGCCGCATATACCATTCTCTGGCTGCTGATTGGGGGCTATGTATTTACCCTCAATCGCCGCCAACGCGACCTCGAGCGCGAAGTCGAGACGCTCAGCGAGCAGTTCCGGCGGTCAGCAGACTGAACGGCCCGAGCGGCGGAATGCGACCGGCAGGCGCACGATGGGAGTGCCGGCGAGAGAGGTCGCAGCGGAAGGCAGCAGGATGCAGCCGCGCCCAGCGCTCGTGCGGCGGCTCGCCGTGGGAGGAGGGCGTCGCATCCCTTGTAGCGCTGTTCGGATGGAGACGCAGCGGTCGCTCCGCTCGGGGCGCGAGCGCCGCTGCGCCGAGCGTTGGCTGAGGGAGTCCTTTCGCCTGCAGCAGCGGTGACGATCGCCATCGACCCGATCGCCTTCTCTGCCGGCCCCGTGCAGGTGCGCTGGTCGGTGGTGTTTCTCGCTCTCGCGCTCGTCGCGGGGCTGATCGTGGCGCAGCGGTGGGGCGAGGCGGTGGGGCTCCGCCCCGTCTCGGCGGCCCTGCTGGCAGCAGCCGTCGTGGCCATCGGCATCATCGCAGGGCGGGCAGCGGTGCTGATTGAGCGGCCCGACCTCCTCCGACGCGGGGTCGGGGGCGCGGTGACGCTCGCTCACGGGGGGGTCTCTCTGCCGGCAGCAGCGCTCGGCGGAGCCGCTGTCCTCACGATTTGGGCGCTGCGGTCGAGCCATCCGCCCGGCCGCGTGCTCGCGGCGGCATCGGGCGGTCTGCTGGTCGGCGAGACAATCGCCTCAGTCGGGCTCCTCATCAGCGGCGACTACACCGGGGCCCTCGTCGAGGTGCCGTGGGCGGTCTCCTACACCCGGACCGAGGCAGGCGTACCGGCAACACTTCTCGCCCGACCGGTGCACCCCCTTGCGCTCTACTCCTTGCTCTGGATGGGGATCGCGGCAGTCTGGCTCTGGCTGGCCTGGCCGAGACGAACCGTGCGGGAGCGCTGGTGCTTGGCAGCGCTCGCTTTCGGGCTCGGTCACCTCATTCTCGGCTACGCCCGGCTCGACCCGGCTTGGCTTATCGGCCTCCGGGCTGATCAAGCGTTCGGTCTTGTCTGGATCGTGCTCGGCGCCATCGGCATCATCGGCGAAGAACGACACGCCGGCGCTGCTCCCGTGCCCTCCCCTCGTGAGCGACCGCTCTCCTGAGGCTGTGCTACTATGTTGTCGTGGCACCGTTCGCCTCTCTCGAGCCCGCTTTGGAGCGCGGCATCGCTCGGCTTGCCGACAGCGTCGTCCGCTTCATGACCTTTCATTGGCTCTTTGCCGTCAACAGCATGCTCGCGCTCTACCTCGGGCTCGCGACGCTTGCTCCGCTTCTGGTGGCAGCAGGATGGGATCTCCCTGCTGCTGCCCTCTACCTGCTGTTTCGGCCGATCTGCCATCAGCTTCCCGACCGTTCCCACTTCATCGCCGGCCATCAGATGGCCTGCTGCCAGCGGTGCGCCGCGATTTACGGCGCCTTTCTCATCGGCGGTCTGCTCTTCGTGCTGCTGCGCGATCGGATCCGGCCGCTTCCTTGGAAGGCGTACCTTGTCCTCATCGCGCCGATGGCGCTCGACGGCCTGACGCAGTTGACCGGCATGCGGACGAGCACGTGGGAACTGCGCACCCTCACCGGAGGGCTGTTCGGACTGGCAACCGTCTGGCTTGTCTATCCTTTCTTCCATCGGACGATGGCTGAGGTCCGGCTGCTGATCCAGCAAACTGGCGGCCTCAGCCGACCGCCGGTGGCGGCGGGAGAGGGCTGATGCGCCTGCTCGGGGTGTCGATCTTCGTCGGTTTTTTCGTCTGCCTTCTGCTCAGCATGGTCGGCATCGTCGGCCTGCGCTTCGCCACGCTCCCCCGTGACGCCCCCGTCACCGCGCTCGACACGAGCGCAACGGCGCGCGTCAATGACCCCGCGCCGCTCTTCACTGCCCGCACCTTGCAGGGGGAGGCGGTCAATCTCGCCAACTACCGCGGCAAGCTCGTCATCCTCAACTTTTGGGCAAGCTGGTGCGGACCATGCCGGAGCGAGATGCCCGCGATCGAGGCAGCCAGCATCCGCTATCGTGACGCTGGGGTTGTCTTTCTCGGCGTGAATGTTCAAGAGGCGAGCGCAACGGTGACCGCTTTCGTCGACGAATTCAAGCTGACGTTCCCGATCCTGCTCGACCCCAACGGCGCAATCAGCGCTGTCTACCGCGTCCGCAGCCTCCCCACGACCTTCTTCATCGATCGGGACGGCATTCTCCGCGAACAGTTCACCGGCGAGATGAACGCCTCGGTTATCGACCGTCGCGTGCGCCTCTACAGCGACCCCGGCCCCTAACGCTCCCCTTCTCTAGTTCCACGCCGCAGCGCGCCCTCACCCTTGCCCAAGCGACGGTCAGGGAGGCGGGGGCTGCCGCTCTCTCCGCGAGACCGCCTCGTCGAGCGGGATGCCGAGACGGCGAAAGGGAACATCGGCGTAGCGGAGATAGTAGGTGGGGTCGAACAGGGCATCGAGCTCTTCCGGAGAGAGCACTGCCGTTACTGCAGGGTCGGCAGCAAGGAGGTCGCGATAGTTCTCGCGAGTGCGCCACGCGCGCATCGCATGGCGCTGCACAATCGCATACGCCTCTTGGCGGGTGAGACCGCGTTCTACGAGCGCGAGCAAGACCCGCTGGGAGTAGACCAGCCCGCGCGTCAGGTCAATGTTCTCCCGCATCCGATCGGGATAGACCTGCAGCCGCTCGAGAATGCCGGCGAGAAGGTCGAGCATGTAATCAAGCAGGATGCTGCTGTCGGGCAGGATGATGCGCTCGGTCGAAGAGTGACTGATGTCGCGCTCATGCCAGAGGGCGACGTTTTCGAGGGCGGTGACGGCATGCCCGCGGACCACTCGCGCGAGGCCGGTGATCCGCTCAGCGAGCTCCGGGTTCCGCTTGTGGGGCATTGCGGAGGAGCCCGTCTGCCCTTCCTCGAACGGCTCTTCGGTTTCGAGCACCTCGGTGCGCTGCAACGCCCGCAGCTCCGTCGCGAATTTTTCCAGCGAGGCGGCAAGGAGAGCGAGCGCCAGCACGTACTCCGCATGACGATCGCGCTGGAGGACCTGAGTCGAAGCGGCGGCGGGGGTGAGCCCGAGGGAAGCGCAGGCAATCTCTTCAACCTCCGGCGGCACGAGCGCATGAGAGCCCACCGCTCCAGACAGCTTCCCGACAGCGATCCGGCTGCGCGCAGCGCGGAGGCGCTCACGCCCGCGACGCACTTCATCAATCCAGACCGCTAGCTTCAGCCCAAACGACATCGGCTCAGCATGGACCCCGTGCGTTCGCCCGATTTGCGGCGTGCGCCAGTGGGCGACGGCAAGCGCGGTGATCGCCTGTTCGAGACGGTCGACCCCGCTCAGCAGGAGGTCCATCGCCTCCATCAGCTGGAGCGACAGTGCGGTATCCATCACATCGGAGGAGGTAAGGCCGTAGTGGATCCACCGGCCGGCAGCCCCAAGCCGCTCCTGCACCGAGCGCAAAAAGGCCGTCATGTCGTGGTGGGTCTCGCGGAAATAGCGGGCGACGTCGTCAAGGTCGTAGGTAGCGGAACGGATCACCGCGAGGTCGTCGGGAGGAATGACCCCGAGCGCCGCCCATCCCTCACAAGCGGCGATCTCGACTTTCAGCCATAGGTCGAGCTTGTGCCGCTCCGTCCAAATCGCGCCCATGACCGGCCGGGTGTAGCGTTCGATCATCTCACCCCCCGAGCGCGATGTCGCGTCGGTAGTGCATTCCGCGAAACTGGATCGCTTGAACGCCTTCGTAGGCACGTTCGCGGGCAGCGGCCACACTCCCGCCCGTTCCCACAACGTGCAGCACTCGTCCCCCGTCTGTCACCAGACGGCTATCGACACGGCGTGTTCCGGCGTGAAAAACCACCACCCCAGCAGGCAGCGGACCGATCGTAATCTCGTCGCCGACGACGGGCGTCCCGGGATAGCGCTCCGCCGCCAACGCGACGCTGACCGCTGCTTTCGTCGAAGGAGGAAAGCGGATCCCAGCCAATCCCTCTGTTGCGGTGGCGTAGAGAAGATCGAAGAGGTCGACGTCAAGACAGGGAACGATCGCCTCGGTCTCCGGGTCGCCAAAGCGCGCGTTGAACTCAAGCACTTTCGGGCCACTGTCGGTGACCATCAGCCCGGCGTAGAGTGTTCCGCGGAATGGGGTTCCCCGTCGGCAGAGCTCATCGACCACCGGCTGGACAATGGTCTCCATGACCGTCGCGATGTCGAAACTCGTGAAAAACTCTGGCGGGGTGTAGGCGCCCATTCCGCCGGTATTCGGCCCCGTATCTCCTTCGCCGACCCGCTTGTAATCACAGGCGGCGGCAAGCGGCACCGCCCGCTTGCCGTCAACTAGGGCGAAGAGGCTGACCTCCCGCCCCGTTAGCTTTTCCTCAATGACGACAGACTGACTGGCCGCGCCGAAGACCCGCCGTTCGAGGTTGTCGACGAGGGCGCGCTCCACCTCTTCCAAGGTTTCGCAGACCGCCACCCCCTTGCCGGCCGCCAGCCCATCGGCCTTAACGACCAGCGGCGCGCCGACCTGGCGCACGTACCGGCGCGCCTCCTCCAGGTCAGCGAAGGTGCGCCAGCGCGCCGTCGGGACCTCTGCCGCCGCCATCACCTCCTTCGCGAACCGCTTGCTCGTCTCGATCTGGGCAGCTGCGCGCGTCGGCCCAAACACCGGGATCCCTTCAGCTTCAAGGGCGTCAACCATGCCCGCGCCGAGCGCGGCATCAGGACCAACAACGACGAAGTCGGCTTTCCACGCTCGCGCCGCTTGCACCATCCCCGCGACATCAGTCGGCGCGACGGGCAGATTTTCCGCGATCTCGGCCGTGCCGGCGTTCCCGGGGGCGACCGCTAGCCGGGCAACGCGAGCATTTTTCCGGATCGCCCAAGCGAGGGCATGCTCGCGCCCTCCATTGCCAACAACGAGCACGCTCATTCCCATTCGATTGTCCCCGGCGGTTTGCTGGTGATGTCGTAGACGACGCGCGTGATATAGGGCACCTCATTGACAATCCGAGTGCTCACCCGCGCTAGCAGCTCGTACGGCAACCGCGCCCAGTCAGCCGTCATGAAATCTTCCGTCGTGACCGCTCGCACTGCGGCGACATAGCCGTACGTCCGGTCGTCGCCCATCACCCCAACAGTCCGAACGGGGGTGATGACCACAAAGCTTTGCGCCAGCTCGCGATACAGTCCTGCTCGACGGATCTCCTGCTCGAAGATCGCATCTGCTTCTCGGGCGGCGGCCAATTTCTCGGGCGTGATCTCCCCGATGATCCGCACCGCGAGCCCCGGCCCGGGGAAGGGATGGCGGAAAACGATCTCCTCCGGCAACCCGAGCAGGAGACCGACTTCGCGGACTTCATCCTTGAAGAGATAGCGGAGCGGCTCGACCAGTTCGAGCCCAAGGTCTTCGGGCAGGCCGCCGA
This sequence comes from Dehalococcoidia bacterium, assembly GCA_025054935.1. Lineage (NCBI taxonomy): Bacteria > Bacillati > Chloroflexota > Dehalococcoidia > Dehalococcoidia bacterium. The sequence continues at coordinate 34,393 of JANWZD010000007.1, forward strand.
CATTATGGTGCGTCTTGATTTTCGCGGCCGCCTTCCGCTCCGGCGTGGCACTCTCAATCACATCGGGGTAGAGCGTCCCTTGAGCGAGAAACTTGACGCCACCGATCGCTTTCGCCTCCGCCTCGAAGACGCGAACGAATTCGCGGCCGATGATTTTCCGCTTCTCTTCAGGATCTGTCACTCCCGCAAGGGCACCGAGGAACAGTTCGCGCGCATCAACCGTTCGAAGATTGAGCCGAACATTGTCGCGGAAGGCCTGCTCGACGCGGCGGCGTTCATCCTTCCGCAACAGCCCGTTGTCGACAAAGATGCACGTCAGTCGGTCGCCGACCGCCCAGTGAACGAGGCTCGCCGCCACTGAGGAGTCGACGCCCCCAGAGAGCGCGCAGACTACTTTGCCGTCGCCCACCTGCGCTTTGATCCGCTCGACGCTCTCTGCAATAAAGCTGCTCGGCGTCCAATCGCCGTGACAGCCGCAGATCCCGTAGAGAAAGTTGGCCAAGATCTCCTTGCCCTGCGGGGTGTGCACGACCTCTGGGTGAAATTGCAGCCCAAACCGGTGCCGCCCATCTCCCATCGCCGCGAAGGGGCTGTTGTCTGTGTGAGCAAGGGCAACAAATCCTGGCGGGAGCGACTCGATCCGATCGCCGTGGCTCATCCACACCGAGATCTGCGCTGGCAGTCCGCGAAAGAGGGGCGACTCGGCGTTGACCGTCAGAATGGCGTGCCCATACTCCCGACGCTGACCCGGCGCCACGCTGCCGCCCAACTGATGGGCGAGCGCCTGCATGCCGTAACAGATCCCGAGGATTGGCCTGCCGCTCTCGAGGATCGCGCGCTGCACCAGCGGCGCCCCCTCTTCATAGACACTGCGCGGCCCGCCGGACAGGATAAACCCTTTCGGGTTGAGCCGCTCAACCTCGCTCCAAGGAACGTCCCAAGGCAGCAGCTCGCAGTAGACACGCAGTTCGCGGACCCGGCGGGCGATCAACTGGCTGTACTGCGAGCCAAAGTCAATGATTGCGATGCATTCGTGGGGAGCAGCTTTCACGATCGAATGATAGCAAAGCCGACGCCGGCCTCGAACCGAACACTGCCCCCCTCCTGGACGCCGCTTTGCTCAGTTGGTGAGGGAACTGCAAGGGCGCCTCTTTATGGCGGAAGAAGGCGCCCTTGACGCTAGAACGACGTTTCGGCGCGATACTGCTGCTGGCCGCGCATCCATGTCACGAGGATCCGCCCGCCCGGCGGCACGGCTTCGAGCGCTTTGGCGAGATCATCGGCAGTGGCGATGGGCCGCATATTCAGTTCGACAATGATGTCATCGGGCTGCAGCCCTGCGCGCGCTGCGGGCGACCCCGGCGACACTTTGCCCACATAGGCGCCGAAAATGGGCAGCCTTCCTGCTTTGGCAGTGATTTTGCTCGCGTCGGCGACGCTCGCGCCGAACGTGGGACGCCCCGCCGCGGCAGCCTCGAGCAAGCGATCGATGCGCGCTTTGTCGAAGCCGACCACGACCTCGTTGCCGATCGTCAGCACCGGAACACCGCGCTGCCCGGAGCGGCGGACCATCTCCATCGCTGCGGCAAGATCGTGCTCGACATTCTTCTCAACGAACGGCACCCCTTTCTGGGTGAGATACTGCTTTGCTCGCACACACCAAGGACAGCTCGAGGTGGTATAGACGGTCACTGGCGGAAAGGCCATCGCCTGCCCCTTTTGCTTAGCTCGTCAACTTGTCGATCGAACCGAGAGGAACGATCGCGCTACCACTAGCATACCGCACCGCCGGAGGCGTTGCGGCGAGAGCGAGCGGCGAAGCGTCATCCCCTCGTGCGACGAGAAAAGCGTCGCTGACGACAGCGGTGCCGTCCGGCAGGAGCGTCATCCTCTTCCGCAGAGAAAAGAGCGCCCGAAAGCCGAGCGTTACCCAGAGCCCATACCGCCGACAGGCTTTTGGGCGACCACGAGGCAGGACAGCCCAGTGGGCAGCGGAAAGCGCTCGACTTGCCGCACGACCGGCCAGAGGGCATTTAGAAGCGCAGCTTGGCCGCGGGGAACAGAGCGCCGCCGCAGGATCCGGCCGTTCACGAACCAGCCGATCGTCCCCACAAGATTCAGATAGCGTCCCTCGATCACCTGAAATCCGGCGAGGGTCACCAGTTTCTTCAGCGGGTCGAGAGTGTAGCGCCGGTAGTGCCCAATCGCTTTATCGATCGATCCGTACAACCACATGTTGGCCGGCACAAGAAGGATCAGCTTCCCGCCCGGCTGAAGCAAACGGAAGAACTGGCGGAGAACGTGCGAGTCATCCGGCAGGTGCTCGAGAACGTTCATGCACACGACAGTATCGAATTCGTTCTCGCGGGCAAACGGCCACGAGGTAGCGGTAAGGTCTATCTGGGCAAGAACGACATTCGGCCGGTCGGCATACTTGCGCAGAAGCGAAAGGTACGCGCGATCGTAATCGGCCGACACGAGGAGCTCGCGCCCGACAAGAAACTTCGTGATCGTTCCCGTGCCGCAGCCGGCCTCGAAGACGCGGCTGCCGATATGCCGCTGAATCTGCTGCCAGAGGAAATCGTTATAGCGGTCGAGCGAGTCCATCACGGCCAAGGTATCGTTGCCGTAATGCCCGCTCACCCGCGTCGGCAGCACTCCGAAACGGATGATCGCCCAGATCGCCTTGATGCCGTCTTTCCACGTTATTTTCTTGCCCTCGGCGTAGCTCCGACCGTGGTAGCGGATAGGCACTTCATAGACCCGGTACCCCATCCGGGCCACTTTGGCAGTGATCTCCGGCTCGACGCCAAACCGGCTCGACTCGATGGTGATCCGCCGGATCACTTCGAGGCGAAACGCTTTGTAGCCGGTTTCCATATCAGTCAAATTCAGGTTTGTCGTGATGTTGGAGAGCAAGGTCAGGAAGCGGTTTGCGACGGTATGCCAAAAGTACAGCACGCGCCGCTCCGGCCCCGTGAAGCGGGAGCCGTAGACGACATCAGCCTCGCCGTTAATCAGCGGCCCGAGCAGCTTGGGATAATCCGCCGGGTCATATTCGAGGTCAGCGTCTTGAATAATGACAAAATCCCCTCTTGCCCGAGCGAACCCTGTCTTGAGCGCCCCCGCTTTCCCTTGGTTCTTCTCGTGAAACACTACCTCGATTTCGGGGTCGTCGAGGGCGCGCAGGATTTCCTGCGTTCCATCGGTTGAGCCGTCATCGACGACGATGATCTGCTTCTGATAGGGGGTCTGCTTGACGCGCCGGAGCACTTCGCGAATTGTCGCCGCCTCGTTATAGACGGGCATTACTACTGTCAGTTTCATCGCTCACATCTGCAGAACACCGCGCCCTCTCGCGACACGCGGGGGGAGGATAGCAACGCCCCGCCGGAGGAGCAAGGTAGGGCGAACTCAGCCGCCTCGGCGGTGCGAGCAGCAACAGCGTGCGCCGCGAGGACTGCCTCCGCCGCAGCACCGCGCCGGCGTCCCCCTTGCCGCCAGTCAGCCCATCAGCTGTCTGGATGAGGAACGGAGTGGCCGGTCTGCTGCCCAGTCATCCGCCGGATCGTCTCAGCATGGTGCCGGTAGTGGTTGGCCATCCCCTCGAGCAGGTCGATGACATCAACCTCGCGGTTCCCCATTTTGGCGCGGCGGGTCAGCTGCCAGTCGGACAGTGAGCGCGCAAACGCGATCTGCTCATCGATCACGTCGAGGGCATTTTGGCGGGTCCACGCCCAATAGCCGGCGCGGCCACCGAAGTTCGGCAAGGTGAAGGAGCGGTCTGTCGCCAGGCCGCGGATCCACTTCGGGTACGCGCCAGGATGGCTGACATGACGGACATGGTCGAGCACCGACCAGTTCGCGCCGTCGTCGACATGCTCCGGGTCCAAGTCGCGAGTTGCGGCGTCGAACTCAGCGCGCGCTTCAAGAAGGGCGGCGATTGCTCGTTCCAGACGTTTGCGGGTCTCCATTGCAGCTCCTTTAGCAGCCGTGCAGTGTCGTCACGAACCCGATGTGGTTGTACATGATACAGGCGAGCAGCAACCCGATGACCGACCCGCCAGCAGCAAGGCGGTCGCCATCCGAAGCGCCGCTCAGCCGATGAGGACGAAATAGCGCTCGGAGGAGCAGCAGGCGCTGCCCGACAGCGCTCCGCGCGGCGCTCGAGCGGCCCCTTATCGGCCTCAGGCGCAAGCATGACGAACGTCGGCAGGGGCGTGCTCCTCTAGGACCTCTCAGCGGCAGAGTGCGCGTCGCGTGCGGCACTCCCGCCGCCCCTCCACCGCCTCCCCCACCGCTAGCCAACGAGCAGCACCGCGCCGCCCGCCTGAGGGAACCTAGCCTCTCCTTCCAACCAGCAAACGGATTGGTCACCGCCCGCCTCGCAAGGGCCGGCGCCCCCTCAGCCGGCGGACATCTTTTGCTGCCCTGTCGGCCAAGGCAGGCTGGCAGCCGATCGTCTCAAACCGGCGCGAACAGATCTTCGACCCGAGGCGGCTGGGCGATCAGTCCCTGCTCCTGCAGAAAGCGCAACTCCGCTTCGACCGAAGGCCGGCTGCGCTCAAGCCCGTACAGAAGCGGGTCATCGCCGAGGATCTGCTGCTCCTCGGCGTAGTACGCTTGAGCCCAGATAAGCGGCGAGAAATCGGGGTTGCGCCGCTGACGCTCATAGCTGAGGCGACGCGCTTCTTCGAAGGCATCGTACAGAGAGCGCGCCAGCCACGGATATTCAGCGAGCAGCTCGCGCTTCACTGCAACGACGTGACCGATCGGAAAGATCTTTGTCTCTCGGAAATAGCGCGCCTCTTCCTCCCGAAAGTTCGGAAACAGCCGCCGGACACGCGGATCACCATTCATAAAGCACTGCGGCATTGTCGGATGAATCATCGCGTCTATCTCGCCGTCTGCGAGCATCTGATCGAGGTCGACGCCAGGGCGAAAATCGATGGTGATCCCTGCCGGCGGAGTGTCGAAAGTTTCGGGATGAGAGGTCACCCATCTGATGCTGCGGAGATCGACGCCATACTGGTGCTGAATGATTGAACGTGCCCAGAGAGCAGTGCTCATCTTGTAGGAAAAGACACCGACGGTCTTTCCGGCAAGATCCTGCGGCCGATCAATACCCGAATTGACATTGACAAACCAGGCACTGTGTTTGAAATGCCGTGCGGGAAATACTGGAAGCGCCTGCACTTTCGACACCCCGAGGGCGACGCTTTGAATATGGAGCGAGAATGAGAGCTCCGAGACATCAAAAGCCTGCTCTCGGATCATCCGGTTGAAGGCGTCCCACTCAAATGCCTGATAGTCGAGTTCAACCCCTTCCGGCTTCACTTCTCCATCGATAAGCGGCTGGACATGAGGATAGGGCCGAATAACGAATGACAGCCGCAACGTCACGGCAGGCTCCTCTCCGAAGTATCGCGCCGATTGTACTTCACCCCGCTGCCCGCAGCGCCCACCCCGCTCGGCACTTTGGCCTTTCCCTAGCGAGGGACCCTCCTCCGCGGCCCTGCAACCGATGCCCTGAGGAACCGGTTCGAGCAGATACCGAGGTCTCCCGCGGAACATTCCTCCTCGCGGGAGCGCGGCCTCCTCCATGCCGCGTTGGCGCGCCCCGCCAGAGCGGCAGTGGAAGATCGGCACGCAAAGCGGTAGCCTTCTGGGACGGAGTATCAATGTGGCGGGCGGGCGTCTTTCTTCCGTTCTCGGCTACCGATGATCCTTGAACCGATCTCGCGCGCCTTTGCCGCGCTTGCGCAGCGAGCTGACACGCAGATCGACCTCACTGAAGGGGCGATCCTTATTGCGGCTCTCTACTCCCCTCAGCTCGACCGCCGGGCAGAGGCGGCGCGGATCGACTCTCTCGCGGCGGAAGCAGCGGCAGCGCTCGCGGGCGGCGCCGGGCGAACGCGGGCGCTCGCGCTCGCGCACTGGCTCTTCGTCGAGCAAGGCTTCGCGGGAAATCACCTCAACTATTACGACCCCCGCAACAGCTTCCTGCCAGAGGTCCTCACTCGCCGCCTGGGCATCCCAATCGCGCTCGCCGTGCTCTATCTCGAAGTTGCCCGCCGGGTCGGTCAGCCTGCGTTCGGCGTGCCGCTGCCCGGCCACTTCGTCATCGGCGCGCCCGTCGAGGGAGGAACGATCTATCTCAACCCTTTCGGCGGGGAGGAACTGCCACGCCACGCCCTCGAAGCGCTGGCTGCGCGTGCCGTCGGGCGGCCGGTCCGTATCGATGGGTTTTTGCGGCCCGCCTCACGCCGCGCCATCCTCGTGCGAATGCTGCAGAATTTGAAACAGATTTATCTCTCGCGCGAGTCGTGGGAGCTTGCCCTCCGCGCCATCGATTGGATCCTCCTCCTCACCCCGGAGTCGCTCCTCGACCGCCGTGACCGCGGTCTCCTTGCCTTTCGCCTCGGCCAGTATGGCGACGCAATCGCGCACCTGCGCCGCTATCTCCAGGCCGCGCCTGCAGGAGCAGAGCGCGACCGGATCAGCCGCCTCCTGGCATCGCTCGCGAGCTAGTCTCCCGCAGCTGCAGGGAGACAATCTTTGTCGCGCCGTCAGCGCCGACCGTCAGGCCATACACTGCTGCTGCCGCTTCGATGGTGACGCGATTATGGGTGATGACGACAAACTGCGTCGTCGCCGCCAGTTCAAGGAGCGCAGCCACAAACCGCCGGACGTTGCTCTCATCGAGAGCAGCATCAACCTCATCGAGGACACAGAAGGGGATCGGGTTGACGCGCAGGAGCGCGAAAACGAGAGCAGCGGCCGTCAGTGCCCGCTCCCCGCCGGAAAGGAGGGCGAGACTTTGCGCGCGCTTGCCCGGCGGCTGCACTTCGATTTCGATCCCGGCGCTTTCGCTGACCCCGAGCCGCGCGGAGCCGCCGCCGAACAGTCGCTGAAAGTAGCGCCGAAATTCGGCATTGACCGCTGCGACCGTCTGGTCGAACCGCTCCGCTATCAGCGTTTCGAGCGACTCAATCGTCTTCGCCAAATTCGCTTCGGCGGCGCGCAGGTCGGCAAGCTGCGCCAGCCCGTGGTCGAGCCGCGCCCGCTCCTCCTCATATTCCGCAATCAGCGCGTAGTTCGCGCTCGGCAGCGTGCGGAGACGCGCGCGCAGCCGCGTGATCTGGCGCTCGATCTCGTCTAGGTCGACATCCGGGGGAGGAGATGGAAGTCGCTGGGGATCAAGCCCCTCTGCTTCCATGCGCCTGCGGAGCTGATCGAGCGCATCAGCTGCCGCCTCCCGCTCGCGGCGTGCCTCGGCAAGCCGCTCCGCAGCGGCCGCAGCGTCCGCCCGCTCAGCCTGCTCCTGCTCGACGAGGCGGTCCAGCTCCTGCTCGAGGGCATGGCGGCGGTGACCGAGCGCCTCGGCCTCGCGCTGAAGCATCTCCGCGCGCGCGAGAGCGGCCGCGACCACCGCCTCGTGACGCTCGACATCGGTGCGAGCCGTCTCCCGCTGCCGCGCAAGGAGGTCGCGCCGCCGGCGAGCTGCTGCGGCAATCTCGCGCTCCCGGGCAATGCCGGCGCCGATCCGCCGCACTGTGTCGACCCCAGCGCGCTCGGCCGCCCGCAGCGCAGCCAACTGCGCGCCGTCGCGGGCCAGGCGCTGCCGCGCCTCCAGAACCGCCGCTTCCGCCTCGGCAATCTCGCGCTCAATCGTCTCGCGCTCGCGGCCCAGTTCGGAGCACCGCTGATCGATCACGGCGAGGCGAGCGGTCAGAGCCTCGATCTCGGTCATCAACTGTGCCCGCCGCGCTGCAGTTTCCTCTTGTCGGCGCGCTGCCGCCTCAAGGGCGACGCGGCGCTGCTCAGCGCGCGCCTGCAGGCGAGCCAGTTGCCGCGCCGTCTCCGCCCGAGCATGCTCGAGGCGCTCTCGCTCTGCCGCAAGCGCTCGCTCTCTTTCGCGTCGACCTGCCGCCTCTGCGGCAAGCCGCTCGATCTGGCGGTGGAGCGTCTCTCCCTGCTGCGCCAGCGCCTCGCGCTCGGCGCGGATGCTCGCTTGGCGCGCGCGACGGCGCCACCTGCCTTCTCGGCGCGAGGGCGGGCTGCCGCCGGTGATGGCGCCCCAGCTTCCGACTGTCTCTCCTCGCACGGTGACGAATTGATGACCGCGCCCATTGCGGGCAAGGCAGCGCCGCGCCACCGCTAAGCTGTCGACGATGATGACATTCCCTAGCAATCGGTCCACGATTGCGCGGATGCGCGGGTCATGCCGACAGAGGTCGGCGGCGGCCCCATGCACTCCCGGCTCGGCTGGCCAGCTCGCGCGGCGCCCCGGCTGAATGGTGTCGAGCGGGAGAAACGTCGCTCGGCCGGCCCCGACAGCGCGCAAGAACTGGATCGCTTCTTCCGCTTCTCGCCAGCTCTCGACGACGATATCCTGGCTGCGGGCACCGAGCGCAGCTTCAAATGCCAATTCATACCCCGCCGGTACCTCGATCAGGTCAGCAACCGTTCCCACAATTCCAGTAAGACGCGCCGCGGTAGCAGTGCTGCGGCGCCCTTTCTCAGCGCCGAACTGCCAGCCGGCGCTCTCCAGCACTGCCCGCACCGCCGGAGAGTACTCCTCGCCGGCTGCCTCCTCGTAGGCAAGATGCTGAAGACGGCGATCGCAGTCGCGAAGGCGCTCTAGGAGCGCCGCACGCTCGGCGCGGAGGGCCGCCAGCTGCTCTTCGGCATTGGTCAGCCACTGGCGCGCTTCCTCTCGCTCTGCCGCCAAGGACTCGATGCGTCCGGCAAGCGCCGCCGCCTGCTCCGAGGTTCGCTCAATCTCCGCATCGAGCGCTGGGTCAAGGGCAGGGCTTTCACTCAGGCGGTCGAGGGCAGCGAGGTCAGCGGCCAGCCGATCCCGCAGGGCGAGCGCCGCACGGCGCTCGGCTTCGAGCGCTCCCTGCTCCGCTCGGCGCTCTTCGAGCAGTCGACGCAGCCTGACCGCTCGCTGCTCTGCGTCGGCCGCCTCCGCGCTCGGTCGGGACGCAGTTTCGAGCCGCTCGATCTCGGCACGGAGACGGGTCAGCTCCTGCTCTGCCGCGTCCAGAGCGGCTTGTTCTTGGGCAGCGCGGCGCTCCGCTTCTTCGGCATCCGCCTCGAGGCGGGTCAGCTCATCGGTGAAGCGATCGATCTCCCGAGCGGCAAAGGCCGCCTCATGGCGCGCGCGGTCGGCCGCTGCGTGCGCTGTCCGCAGTTCATTCAGGAGGTGGTCATGGCGGTGGCGTGCGGCATTCGCTTCGCTCCGGAGTGCGGTCAGCCGGTCCGCCGTCTGCTGGAGACGGGCACGAAGCGCGTCGTGCTCGCCCACGCGTTCTGCAGCGGAAGCTGCCGCCCGCTCGTATCGCTGCTGCGCTGCTCGCCAGCGGATGGCATACGCAGTGGCAAGCAAGTCGGCGAGTGCCGCGGTCAGGCGACGATGCTCCTCGGCGTCGGCAGCGAACTTCGCCAGCTTCTCGACGCGCGGGCGCAGTTCGCGCAAGAGGTCGTCGAGCCGCTGAAGATTGAGGCGCGTTGCCGCCAGCCGCCCTCGTGCCTCTTCAAGCGCAGCATGATGACGGCGGATGTCAGCTGCCTCTTCGATCAGTTCGCGCCGCTCTTCCGGACGGAGAGAGAGCGCCGCGTCGATCAAGCCCTGCCCAATCACAGCGTAGCTGCTTTGGAACAGGCCGGCGCGGCCGAGCGCGTCGAACACGTCTCGCTGGCGGACGCGCCGCCCATTCAGCCAATAGTCGCTCTCACCGGAGCGATAGAGGCGGCGCGTGACAGCCACCTCGTCGAAGTCAAGCGGCACCACCCGCGCCGTGTTGTCGAGGATGATGGTTGCCTCAGCATAGCCGGCTGGCGGACGCCCCCCGCCGCCGGCAAAGAGCAGGTCTTCCGCCTTGCGGACGCGCAGCCCCCGCCCCGCCGGCTCGGCAAGAACCCACCGCACCGCGTCAGCAACGTTGCTCTTGCCGCTTCCGTTCGGACCGACGATCGCCGTGAGGTCGCCTCGAAACTCGAACCGGGTGCGGCTGGCGAACGTCTTAAAACCAACCAGTTCAAGCGCACGAAGCACTGGCGCCGCTCCACTCTGTCAGGAGGAGGGAGACTGATCTCCCGCCCTCGCCTCCGGGCCGGGAGGCCGCGGCCAGATCGCTGCGGGAGACGCCTCGGCCGGCGCGCCAGTGAGGGAAGCGAGCGCCTGGCGCGCGGCCATCTGCTCAGCCGCTTGTTTTGTCCGCCCTCTCCCTCTGCCGGCCACCTGCGCGCCAACGCGGACCTCGACGAGGAACTCCTTCGCGTGGTCCGGCCCGACTGCCTCGAGGAGCTCATAGACGGGGGTCAGCTGCCACCGCGCTTGGGTCAGCTCCTGCAGGCGCGATTTGTCATCCTTGCGCGGCCCTGTTGCCACAACCTCCTCCACGATAGGACCCAGCTCGCGCAGGACGACGGTCCGCGCATGGGCGAGGCCATCGGAGAGATAGACCGCGCCGACGACCGCTTCAAAAGCGGCGGCGAGGATCTGGTCGCGTTCGCGGCCGCCGCTTGCCTCTTCGCCTCGGCCAAGCAGAAGCCAGCGGCCGAGTTCGAGCTTGCGGGCCGCTGCTGCCAGCGTCTCCTTGCGAACAATCGAGGCGCGCAGCGCGGTCAGCTCTCCCTCACTCGCGTTCGGCAAGCGCTGGTACAGTGCGTCCGCGATGAGAAAGCCGAGCACAGCGTCGCCAAGAAACTCGAGCCGCTCGTTCGTCCCTGCGCTCAGGTTCGGCCGCTCATTGACAACCGACCGGTGCACCAAGGCTTGCTGCAGCAGGTCAGGCCGGGTCATTGGCGTCCCGAGGCGCGCCACAAGCTCGCTTAACTCCGGCACCGACAGCTCTACTCGCTCACTCGGCGGATGCCGTAATAGCGGTCTCGCGTCAGCATATCAATGAGCTGAGCGTCGGAGAGCGGACGGACGCGATCCGCGAAGCTGGGCCAATGCTCAAGCTCCTCGCGGAGCTGGGCAATCGTGAGGGGCGTGTTGCCGTTGAGCAGGAAGAGGCGAAAGCACGCTTCAAGGATCGGCAGGTCCGGGCGCAAATAGTCCACGTCATCCGCGCAGAAGCGCTGGATCAGTTCGAGAGAGCGGAAAGGAGCACGCTGCGTTGCGAGCTTCGCCGCGCCGGAGGAAGCCCGCTCGAGCGGAGGCTGCTCCTCTCCGAGGTCCCCAAGGCGCCGGCGGGCAGCGGCGCACAGCCGCTGCTCCACCATCGCCTCGAAGGAACGACCTGAGTTCTCGATACCCGCAACGTCGATCGCAAAGCGAGCGGTGGTTTCCTCAGACTGCTCCACGCGTGTGTTGCCCTCCGTCACGAGTTCGACAGTCCAATCGCGAAAGTCGGGAGCCGGCACCGGACGCAGGGCGCGAGCGGTAAGGGGCCGAGACCGCAGCACCGCCCTCGGTAATGTGCCCCGAATTCTACGGCAGCGCGAGGGGTGCGTCCACCCGAGGGCGTTCTCCGGTCGCCGGCGCGGGCGCGCGCTAGGCAGGTCAGCCTGCTCTTAGCTCTTGGCCGTGGAGCACCCTGCCGCCCTCTTCAGGGCCGACGCAGCCGCGATGCGTCAGACTGGACTTCCGACAGCGATCGCAGCGCGTGCGCGCGGGGCTCCGGCGACGAATTCGCGCCCGCCCTGTGCTAGGCTTAGCGTGATGTTTCTCGACCTCCACTGCCATTCCATCGTCTCCGACGACGCCCGCGCCACGGTCGAGCAATACGCGAAGTGGATCGCCGCCCTGCGGCGCAAAGGCTACCGCGTTGACGGCATTGTGCTGACGGAGCACCGCACGTTCGACCGCGTCAGCGATTATCGTGCCCTCGAGGATGCGTACGATCTCGCGATCTTCAAGGCGAGCGAACTGGATACGGACGCGGGCCACTTTTTGGTCTACGGGGTTAATGACGCCTTGCTCCGGCGGTTCGACTTTGCCGACGTCCGGATCAACGCAGTTGAGCTCGTTCGCTGCTGCGAAGCCGAGGGCGCAATCGCAGTGCCGGCCCATCCCGGACGCGAGCGCGTCAGTTTTATCGACCTCGCCGGCAACCGCGATTTCTCGCTCGTCCGCGTAGTGGAGGTCCTGAATGGGGGAAGTCGCCCTTGGGAGAACGAGCGTGCCCAGCGGCTGGCCGCTGAGCGAGGATATGTGGGGATTGCGGGGAGCGACGCCCATTTCGTCAACGCAATCGCGCGCCAGCTGACGCGCTTCTTCGTTCCCGTCCGCAGCATGGACGAGCTCGTCGCCGCGCTCCGGAGCGGGGCGGTCGCCCCTGCAACGCTGGCAGACACGCAACTGGGAGTGGAATGACCGCCATCGAATTCGACCGAACGCTGCTCGACCGGCCGATCCCCGTCGGCACGTTCACGTGGGATGCGCAGAAAATCGAGGAGTATCTTGCGGCAACAGGGGAGGGGGCTCCTCCGGAGGACGAGTTCGGTCCGTACGCACCCCCGTTGATGGGCATGGCGTTCGTTGGCGAACCGCCGCCGCTTGATCTGCAGTGGGGGAGACGCACCTTTCTGGCCGGACAAGTGTTCTGGCCGCTGGTTCCCATCCGTCCCGGCGACATGATCACAACGACGACCTTTCTGCGCGACGTCTACGAGAAAACAGGCCGAACAGGCCATCTTGTCTTCGTGGTCTGGGAGACCGAGCTGACCAATCAGCGCGGCGAGGTCGTCGCCCGCTGCCGCCGGACACTGGTGCACCAAGAGTGACGCCCCGCTCATTTCGGGACCTCGCCATCGGCGACGAGCTTGGCCCCGCCCGCGACCAAGTCGACCAAGCGCGCGTTCGTCGCTTCCTGAGCGTCCGCGGAAGCGGGCGCCACGATGGACGCTTCACCAGCCTTGAGGAGGCGAAAGCGCTCGGACTGCCGCGCCTGCTCGTGCCGGGTCCCTTGCTCGCCGGTCTTCTCGATCGCACACTGCGCCAGTGGCTGCCGACGGCACGGCTGACGAAGCTCGACCTCGTCTTCCGCCGTAATGTCTGGCAAGACTCGCCTTTTGAAATGCAGGCTATCGTCGTCGACATACTAGAGGACGAGGGAGAACCGGCGGTCACTCTCGACCTCACTGTTGTTGACGAGTCGGGCGACCACTGTGTGACCGGCACCGCTACCCTCGTCTTTCCTAGGGAGGCCTAATGCGGGTGCGCGTTCCTCTCGAACAGTCGCTTCGCCTCCTTGCGCCGGGGCCCGTCACCCTCGCCAGCGCCATCCACAAAGAGCGGTTTACCGTCACCCCAATCGGGTGGACCTCCCCGCTCAGCAGCCGGCCGCCATTGGTCGGGATCGTCGTTCGGCCGGATCGCTTCCTTCACGAACTGATCACGGCGAGCGGAGAATTTGGCTTGTCGATCGTGACGAAAGAGGAGGCGGACAAGGTGTTCCAAGCCGGGCTCATCTCCGGCCGAACTCATGAGGACAAATTTACGTTCACCGGCCTGCGCCCTGTCGCCGGCCGCCGTATCGCCGCTCCCCTCGTCGACCAAGCGATCGGCCATCTCGAGTGCGCCGTCCTGCGCGCTATCGAGACGGGCGACCACACGTTGTTCGTCGGCGAGGTGCTGGTCGCGGAGGCGGATGAGGCAGCCTTCGACGGCTTCTGGTGCGCTTCCGACCGGCATCCGCTGCACTATCTGGGCGGGACCCACTTTGCCCCGCTCGGCGACCGGTTCGACGCCTCATGATCGTCGGTGCGGCAATCGTGCGGCTTCGCCTCCCGGCAGCGCGCTCGCTGAAGGAGAAGCGGCAGGTGGTCAAATCGGTCGTCGACCGGGTCAAAGGCCGGTTCAATGTCTCCGCCGCGGAAGTGGGAGAGCAGGAAGCGTGGCAGCTCGCCGAAATCGGGATCGCCTGCGCCGCCAGCCACCAGGGCCACGCGGAGGACATCCTGCGCACCGTCGTCGGCTATATCGAAGAGAGCCGGCTGGATGTCGAGGTGCTGGACGTCGTGAGCGACGTCCTCACGATTGAGTGATGACCCCGGCTGAGTTCATCGAGCGACTTCGGCGCGACCCCGCGTTCTCCCGCCAGATCGTCCATGTCGCCGTCCTTCCCCCGCGCCCCGCGCGCTACGAGGCGCTCGAGCGGCCATTGCCTCCTTCGCTCGCTTCTCGGCTGCGTCAGCGAGGGATTGAGCGGTTCTGGTCCCACCAGGCGGAGGCGATCAACGCCGCACGGCGCGGCGAGCACGTTGTCATCGCGACAAGCACTGCCAGCGGCAAGAGCTTGTGCTACCACCTCCCCACGCTCGAGGCGCTCGAGGCCGACCAGTCAGCGCGAGCGCTCTACCTCTTCCCCACCAAAGCGCTCGCTCAGGATCAGCTCCGCTCACTGGCGACCCTCGCCCCAACGGTCGAGGCGCGGACCTTTGACGGCGACACTCCACCTGCTGAACGGCAGGCAGCGCGCGCTCGGGCCCAGATCCTTCTTACGAACCCCGACATGCTTCAGGTCGGCATCCTGCCGCGTCATCACGCCTGGAGCGCGTGGCTGCGCCGCCTCCGGTTTGTTGTCATCGACGAGGCGCATGTGTACCGCGGCGTGTTCGGCAGCCACGTCGCGAACGTTCTGCGGCGGCTGCGCCGGCTTTGCGCCTTCTACGGCAGCGCTCCGCTGTTCATCGCCACAAGCGCCACCATCGGGAATCCGGGCGAGCACTTCCGGCGATTGGTGGGGGAGACGGCTACCGTCGTAACGGAAGACGGCTCCCCCCACGGCTCGAAGTATTTTCTGTTCTGGAATCCTGCTCTTCTCGATGGCGCTGCCTCGGCTCGCCGCAGCGCCAACACCGACGCCGCCGCCTTGCTGGTGGCGCTCGTTCGCGCCAAGCTGCGCACGATTGTCTTCACCAAGACGCGCAAGCTTGCGGAACTGATCGCGCGCTATGCCCGCGATCGGCTTGAGGAGGAGCTGCGGGATCGCGTCGCCTCCTACCGGGCCGGCTATCTCCCAGCTGTGCGGCGCGAGATCGAAGGTCGGCTGTTCAGAGGAGAGCTCCTCGGCGTGATTGCCACCAATGCGCTCGAACTCGGGATCGATATCGGCGACCTTGCGGTGACCGTCCTCACGGGCTATCCCGGCTCGATTGCAAGCGTGTGGCAGCAGGCAGGACGTTCAGGACGAGGACGCGAAGAGTCGCTCGCCATCTTGATTGCGCTGGACAATCCGCTCGACCAGTATTTGGTGCGTCACCCCGAGTTGATCTTCGGCACCCCCCTTGAGCACGCCCGCATCAATCCCGCTAATCCGAAGATCCTGTATCAGCACGTGCTGGCAGCGGCCTATGAGCGTCCGATCGACCTGGACGACCTCACGTATTTCGGCGAAGAACTGCTCGGCGCGGTTCACGACCTTGCCGAAAGCGGCCTACTGCAGCGGCGCAACGACCGCTGGCATCTCACGCCAAGAGCGGAGTACCCTGCGGGGGAGATTGACATCCGTTCCGCCAGCGGCCGGCCGGTCGCACTGGTGGCGTCGGGGCGGACAATTGAGACGATCGAAGCCGAGACTGCGGCCTACCACGTCCATCCCGGCGCCGTCTATCTCCATCAGGGGGAGACCTACCTCGTTGAGGATCTCGACCTGACTGCCCGCGTGGCGCGTGCTCGTCCGGCGGATGTCCCCTACTACACTGCTGCGGACGAGCAGACCGAACTGACCATCCGCGCCACGATCGACGAGCGGGCAGCCGGAAGAACGGTCGCTGCGCTTGGGCAGGTCGACGTGCGCACGCGCGTTATCGGCTATACGCGGCGGCGGGTGTTCAGCGAAGAGATCTTAAGCCGGGAGCGCCTCGATCTCCCCCCCTACACCTTCGAGACCGTGGCAGTGTGGTGGACGGTGCCGGAGGCGGCGCGTCGGGAAGTCGAGCGGGCCGGCCGCGATTTCGCCGGCGGCCTGCACGCGGCCGAGCACGCCTGCATCGGGCTGCTTCCGCTCTTCGCGCTCTGCGACCGCCGCGACCTCGGCGGCATCTCTACTCCCTGCCACCCTGACACCGGACAGCCGACGATCGTCATCTACGATGGACATGCGGGCGGGGTCGGCATCGCCGAGCGCGGCTATCACGAACTGGAAGCGCTCTGGTCGGCCGCAGCCCAGCTGCTGCGCGACTGTCCCTGTGAAGACGGCTGCCCAAGCTGCATCCAGAGCCCAAAGTGCGGCAACAACAACGACCTGCTCGACAAGGCTGCCGCTCGGATTCTCCTCGAATGGCTGAGTTTCTGCGGATCGTGAGCTATAACACGGCGAAGGGCGATGGCGCCTACCGTCGCCGCCTTGCGGGCATGGCTCGGGCGCTCGACCTGCTCTCGCCGGATCTTGTCCTGCTCCAGGAAGCGCTCCTGACTGCGGACGGCCGGTTCGACACCGCGCGCGATCTCGGGGCGGCCCTCGGGGCCACGCATGTCGCCCTCGCTGTGCGGCACAAGCAGCGCATTGTCGAAGGGGAGAGCGTGAGCAGCTGGTCGTCTCCGGCGCTGCTGTCGCGCTGGCCCATTCTGGAATTCCGACCGTTCCCCCTCCCATCGGACCCCGCCGATGGAGAGCGGGTGGCGCTTGGGGCGCTCGTCGCCACCCCGCTCGGACAGGTTCGCCTCCTCAACGCGCATCTCACCCACCTTCCATTGCCTAACCTCCGGGCACGCCAAGTAGCTGCGCTCCTCGCAAGCCCTTGGCTCGCCGAGCCGGCAGACCTCCGGCTCCTCGGCGGCGATCTCAACGCCGAAGCAGACGCGCCCGAGCTCACGCTGCTGTTCAACGGAAGCGCAGGGTGGGAGGCGGTCGACGCGCTCGCGGCGAAGGGGGTTGCTGGGGGAACCCTGATCGACATGGCCACGGGGGAGCGGCGCGCCGCGCGCCGGATCGACCATCTCATCCTCCTGCGCGCTCCTGAGGATCCGCACATCACCGTGATTGGTGCGCAGCTTGTGCTCGGCGACGCGCAAGCGGGAGGCGCCTTGAGCGACCACCTTGGAGTGCTGGCCGACGTGGCCGTCGCGCGCCGGAGCCGCGAGGAGGCTTTGATATAATCGGCTCAAGAGATGCTCCAGCGCCCCTTCCTGCGTCCGCCGCGAAAACGGCGGAGGAAGGGCCCGAAGTACTGCCGTTCGCTGCTGAACGGCTCTCAGGCAGGACGTCGGTGCCGAAGCCACTCAATGAGGAGAGCGGGCTGACTCGCAGTGACC
Source organism: Dehalococcoidia bacterium (assembly GCA_025054935.1). Classification (NCBI taxonomy): domain Bacteria; kingdom Bacillati; phylum Chloroflexota; class Dehalococcoidia; species Dehalococcoidia bacterium. Next base: position 51,608 of record JANWZD010000007.1, read on the forward strand.
GGGAGCTGCTCCGCCAGATCGAGGCCGCACTTCCGCTGCTGTCCGACTTGAGTCGGGCAGACCTTCTCCTCTACCTCCCAACTGGTCATCCCGGCACTGCTGTCGTGTCGGCGCAGGCACGCCCCGCGCCGGTCGCTCCTGTCTTCGACGAAGGGCTTGTGGGCACTGTCGTCGAGAAGAAGAGTGAGCCGGCGGTCTTCCAAGTGCTGACGCGCGGGCGCTCGGCACGGGTGTTCAACAGCCGCGGGCCGAGCGGCGCCCCAACTGTTCAAGAAGTCGTGCCGGTGCGGTCAGGGAACCGGCTGATCGGCGCCCTCAGCATCGAGTCGAACTTGCTCGAATACGAGCGCATGCGGAAAAAAAGCCCGGTCTTCCGCAAAGCGCTCGAGCGTATTCAAGAGATGGCGCTGCATGGGCGTTTAGCGAGCGCGGCATCGCTCTCGCGGCTCGGCGAGCACGATGGGCTGCTTGTCGTCGACCAAAAGGGGATCATCCAGTACATCAGCGGGATCGCCGAGAACCTCTACCGCAAACTCGGCCATACCGGCAGCCTGCTTTCGATTCCCCTTCAAGACCTCGATGGTCCCGAAACGCTTGCTGACGCGGCGATGGCCCAAGGACGCTGCCTGGAGCGGGAAGCGTCAATCGACGGACTTGTCTGGATCCGAAAAGCGATCCCGATCGTCTGCGACGCCGCGGCTTGGCGGTCTGGGCAGCCAGAACGCCTGGCGGGTGCCCTCGTCGTGATCCAAGACATTACCGACGAGCGCACGCGGGAGCTCGCGCTGCGGGTCAAGACCGCCATGATCAAAGAGATCCACCACCGGGTGAAGAACAATCTTCAGACCATTGCGGCGCTGCTTCGTCTCCAAGCGCGCCGAACCGATAACCCTGATGTCACGCGGCTGCTGCAGGACAGCGTCAACCGAATCTTGTCTGTGGCAGTGGTCCACGAGTTCTTATCACACGATGAGGACGCGATCATCAACATCCGCGAGGTCTGCGCCCGGATCGTCAGTGAAGTGACGCAAGGCATTCTCGACCCTGACAAGCGGATCCGCATCGTCCTCGAGGGCGAGAATGTCTATCTTCCCGCGCAGCAGGCGACCTCGATCGCGCTGGTGGTGAACGAGCTCCTGCAAAACGCGGTCAAGCATGGCTACGTTGGACGAGAGGAGGGGGTCATTACCGTCCGGCTTGCGGAGTCGGCGACCCAGATTACTATTGAGATTGCCGACGATGGGGCAGGACTGCCGCCGGAGATGTCAGTCGAGCGGGATGGGAACCTCGGCATGCAGATCGTGCGGACGCTTGTCCGCGAAGACCTTCGCGGCGAATTCCACTTGACAAGCCACAACGGGACGACCGCTCGGGTCGTCTTGCCGCGCCTCGGCAGCCGTCAGCGGATGGTCCAAACGGCGTGAGGCGCTGGCGAGAGGGGTAGACAATGACGGCAACACGGGTCGTCATCGCTGACGACGAGTCGATCATTCGGATGGATCTCCGCGAAATGCTGACCTCCATGGGCTATCAGGTGGTCGGTGAAGCGGGCGATGGGCAGACCGCGATCAACCTAGCGCGGCAAACTCGGCCGGACGTCGTCATCATGGACATTCGGATGCCTGACCTCGACGGGATCGAGGCGGCGCGCATACTCACCCGAGAGAAGATTGCGCCGGTCCTCCTGCTGACCGCCTACAGCCAGCAGGAATTGCTTGATGGGGCGAAAGATGCGGGCGTCGTCGGCTATCTTGTTAAGCCGTTTCGCGAGCCGGACCTGAAGCCCGCAATCGAAATCGCGCTTCAGCGCTATCGGGAATTCCGCGCGCTCGAAAATGAGGTAAGCACCCTGACCGAGCAATTGGAAACGCGCAAGCTCGTCGACCGCGCCAAAGGCATCTTGATGGACCGCCATGGGCTGAAAGAAGCCGAAGCCTACAGCCGCATGCAGAAGCTGGCAATGAATACACGCAAATCGATGCGCCAGATTGCCGAGGCTATCCTGCTGAACGACGAACTGCAGCGTCCCAGCTAGCAAGCGGTTAGGGATGGCGCTGCGCGAGAGCAGCGCGACGGCTCGCCTCGCCCACCATGGGAAAGTGAGCGCGACGTCCCTTACGATACGGCGCAGCCACCTCGGGGTGGCCACTCTCGTGCAGAGAGGAGAGCGCGTGCGGCTTTCGGTGCTGATGCCGGTCTATAATGAAGAGCTCACGCTCGAGAAGGCCCTGCGCCGCCTTGCCGCGCTCCCCCTCGAACTCGAGATCATCGTGGTCGACGACTGCTCAACCGACGCCACGTGGGAGATCCTGCAGGCGATTGAGCTGCCGGGCCTGGTCCGTCTCCGGCATCCGGTCAATCGCGGCAAAGGGGCCGCCGTGCGGACTGCCCTTGCCGCCGCCACGGGTGACTGGGTCATTATCCAAGATGCAGACCTCGAGTACGACCCGGGCGATTTCCCCAAGCTGCTTCGCCCAGCGCTCGCCGGAGACGCGACCGTCGTCTATGGCGCGCGCAACCTCGCCAGCCAGAAACCGCTCCTCCGGTTCGGCAATCAGTTTCTGACGTGGCTGACCAACCTCCTCTATGGCTCTCGCCTGAGCGATATGGAAACCTGCTACAAGCTGATGCCTCGGACGCTCGCGCTCGAACTGAATCTCGAATGCGAGCGGTTCGATCTTGAGCCGGAGATCACGGCGAAGGTGCTTCGTCGCGGCCTCCGCATTGTCGAAGTGCCGATATCGTATGTGCCCCGCGCCGACAAAAAACTGTCGCCCTGGCGAGACGGCCTGCCGGCAGTCGTGGCGCTCCTGAAGTACCGCTTCAGCAGGGCTAGGAGCGACCGCTGAAGCTCCCGCTGCCGTTCCGCCCTGCCGCCACGAACGGGTCGGCAGCACCGCCCCCGCCCGCCCGTCCCACGCTGCCGACAGGGAACAGAGGAGCGGGGCTGCAGGGGTGGAGATGGCGGGAGATCGTTCCGGTTCTTCGCGCCGTCATGCTGGAGGCTGCCGTCGGCGTCGTGCTGGTCGCCGCTGCCATCGCCGGCTTCTGGCAAATCGTCCTGACCGACCGGGTCCTCGGCAGCTACGACCTCCTCACGTACTTCTATCCTTACCGGGAAGCGGTCAACGCTGCCTTGCGCGCAGGGCGGCTCCCCCTTTGGAACCCCGACATCTTCCTCGGCGTCCCGCTCCTCGCGAACATCCAAACGGCGGTCTTTTACCCGCCAACTTGGCTGACGATCGCGCTCCCGGCACCGCGCGCGATCACGGTTCACACCGTGCTTCATATTGCTCTCGCCGGTATCGGGATGTACGCCTTCTGCCGCCTCTCTGTCGGCCTCGACCGGCTGGGCGCGATCGTTGGGGGGCTGGTGTTTATGCTGAGCGGCTTCCTCTCAGGCCAGACCGGCCACCCCAATCAGCTCGCGGCGTCGGCATGGATCCCGATCATCTTCGTCCTCTACGAGCAAGCCTGCCGGCGCAAGAGCGTCCCGCTTGTGCTTGCCGCCGGCGTCGCGCTCGCCGCCCAATTTCTCGCCGGCCACACGCAAGAGTCCTATCTCACGCTCGTCGCACTCGGCTTCTTCTTTATGTTCCAGCTGCTGCTCGGAACTCATCGCGCGCTGATGCTGAGGGAGGCGCCGCCTGTCGGCTGGCGGGCGCGGCTCGGGCGGCTGAGCGCCCTGCTTGGCCGCTGGACGAACGAACTGGCGTTCTCCCTGCTCGCGTTTGCTTCGATGCTGGCGCTTGGCGTCGGGCTCGCCGCCGTGCAGCTGATCCCGACCCTCGAACTGTCTGCAGAGTCGATCCGCGCCGGCGGCATGTCGTTCAAAGAGGTGACTTCCTTCTCGCTTCGGCCGTGGGAGCTGCTCCGCTCGCTGCTGCCGGGCTATCTCGAGAACCCCTTCAGCGAATATATCGCCTACGTCGGCATCCTGCCCCTTGGGTTAGCGCTTGTCGCGCTGGGGGTTCGAATTCGCCACCCGTACACCTGGTTCTGTTTCAGCATCGCTGTTCTCGCGATCTTCATGGCGCTGGGCAACTTCAATCCGTTCTACGAGTATGTTTACCGCTATTGGCCGGGCATCTCGCTCTTCCGCGTGCCGGCGCGTTGGCTCTTTCTCTACACATTTGCTGTCGCGACCCTCGCCGCGATCGGCGCCAGCGCCTTCACTCAGACCTTTGCCGACCGGCATTCCCTCGCTGAACTGCGGCGGCGGCAACTCGGGATCACCATCGTCATCATCGCCGCTTTCAGTCTCGTTTGGCTCCTCCACCCGCTTCTTGTCTTTCCGCGCCGTGAAGTGCTTGCGATTTGGGTGCCCATGATCGGCTTGACGCTGGCGCTGATCCTCGCCGGCTTGCCGTGGGCGCCGAACCGTTGGCTTGGGACGGCGATTGTTGTCGTGGTCGCCGTCGAGCTCTGGTTCGCCCGCGGCGATCTCGAACTGAGCCACCCCCTCCCCATGACGGCGTATACCACCCAACGGCCGGTGATCAGCCATCTGCTGACGGACCCTGCAACCTACCGGGTGCTCGCGATTTCCGAAGGCACCTTCGACCCCGGCGACCTCGCCGACCTGCGGCTCCTGCTGCAGGATGAACTGCCGCCCGAGCGGATCCAAGACTATGTCACCGCCCTCAAGTATCACGAGTTTCTGACACCGAATGTGCCGATGCGCTTTGGCCTCTCGACTATCGACGGTTACGACGGAGGCGTGCTCCCCCTCCGGCGCTATGTCGAATTCAAGAGCGTCCTCCTTGAGAGCGCCGAGGCGCTCGCGGGCAGTGTTGCCGAGCGTCCCCGCAACCGCGCGCCGGACGGCATCCTCCGCGAGCAGCTCGACGCCCTCCCCGACAGTCTCCTTCTCGGGATGCTGAACGTGCGCTATGCCGTGATGGACAAGGCGCGCGATGTCTGGTACGCCAACGCCTATTACGACCTCGGCCACACGGTCCGGGTGACGCCCGACCGTCCCCTCACCCTCCGCAACGTTCCCTCCTTCGCGAGCACCTCCCTAGGGCTGATTACCTACCTCGAGAATGGAGCTCGCGTTCCTCAGGGGGAAATCGTCGGGGTGGTTACGGTCATCGACAGTAGCGGGCGGGTCTTGACTGACACGCTGCGAGCCGGGCTCGACACTGCCGAGGGCGATTACAACCGCCCAGGCGCGGCACCGGCCCACGTCGTTCCGCAGCGGACAGTGGCGTCCCTCTGGAAGGGCAACCCGCGCGCCTACAACTACTGGACGGCCGTCCAATTTCCGGGGGTCATCTACCCCAAAGAGATCCGCATTGCGGCAACCTTGCCGGAGGTGCGGCTCGTCGTGCGGGGCGCCACCTTGATCGATGACCGGATGCAAGCGAGCGAGCCGCTTGTTCTGAATGAACGCTGGCGGCTCGTTCACAGCGGCGACCTGAAGGTCTACGAGAACCTCGATTGGCGGGAGCGGTTCTATCTGACGCGCGACGTCCAGCCTGTGCGGGGCGACGGCGAAGCGCTGAATGTTGTCCGCGCCACGAGCGGACGCGTAACCGCACTCATCGGCGCAACGCCGCCTGCCCTCCCGAAGCCGACTGTCCCCGACCGCCTCTCGGCGCGGCAGGAGTCGCCTGAACGACGGGTGGTCGCCGTCTCGCTTCAGACCCCGGCTTATCTCGTCTTCACCGAGTCGTTCTTCCCAGGCTGGCAGGTCTCGATCAACGGGGCGGCAGCATCGCTGGAGCGCGCCAACGCGCTGTTCATGGCGGTGCTCGTTCCGGCCGGCGAGCACGAGGTCGTGTTTGAGTACAAGCCGGCGAGCGTCGCGCTCGGCCTGTGGGTCACGCAAACGGTGGCGGCGATCGGGCTGGGAGTGCTGGCGCTCTGGCTGCTGCTCGCCGTCGCTCTCCCGCTCGCCTTCCGCATCAAACGCCCGCCCGCAGGAATGCTGCACGCCTAGGCGCTGCCAGCTGCGGTCAAACCGGGGATGGGCAGGCGTGCGACTGGAGCGTTAGGCCGACTGCGGCTCTTCGAAAACGTCAAATTCGATGAGGCGCTCCGAGCGGGTGCGCAGCTCGGGGCGAGCCTTGTTCACGATGGCATCCCGAGTGACGATGCACTTGCGGACATCGCCGCGGGAGGGGATCTCGAACATCACGTCGAGCAAGATCTCCTCGATGATCGAGCGCAACCCCCGCGCCCCCGTTTTATGCGCGAGCGCTTCTTCGGCGGCAGCGATCAATGCATCTTCTTCGAAGACCAGTTCAACCTTGTCAAAGGCGAAGATCTTTTGATACTGCTTGACAATCGCATTCTTCGGCTCGCGCAGGATCCGCACCAAGGCATCGCGGTCAAGCGAATGCAACGACACCACAACGGGCAGCCGGCCGATGAACTCGGGGATCAAGCCGTAATGCAGCAGGTCATCGGGGGTCACTTGCTTCAGCAGTTCGTCAGCATCGTCGATGATCTCGTTCTTGCCGTCGGCGCGGAACCCCATTGAGCGCCGCTTATTCAGCCGCTTCGCAATGATTCGATCGAGTCCCTCGAACGCGCCGCCACAGATGAACAGGATGTTAGTCGTGTTGATCTGCAGAAATTCCTGATGCGGGTGCTTCCGTCCGCCCTGCGGCGGAACATTGGCAACCGTCCCTTCCAAGATCTTGAGCAGCGCTTGCTGTACTCCTTCGCCCGAGACATCGCGGGTGATCGAGGGGTTATCCCCTTTGCGGGCGATTTTGTCGATCTCGTCGATATAGATAATTCCCCGCTCGGCACGCTGGATATCAAAGTCCGCCGCTTGGATCAGGTGAAGGAGGATGTTCTCGACATCTTCGCCGACATATCCTGCCTCTGTCAGCGAGGTTGCGTCGGCAATGGTGAACGGCACGTCGAGGATCTTCGCCAATGTCTGGGCAAGGAGCGTCTTCCCCGAGCCTGTTGGCCCGATCAGCAAGATGTTGCTTTTCTGAAGCTCGACATCATCGACTTGGGCGCCAAGATTGATCCGCTTGTAGTGGTTATAGACAGCGACAGAGAGCACCTTCTTGGCGCGTTCTTGGCCGATGACATATTCGCTCAGCAGTTCATAAATCCGCTTTGGCGTTGGCACCTTGGGAAGCGGTGTCTTTGGCTTCGGCTGCGGCTTCGCTTCTTCATCAATGATCTCGCGACACAGCTCCACGCACTCGTCGCAGATGTAGACCGCCCCGGGACCGGCGATCAGCCGCCGAACTTGCTCTTGGGTCTTCCCGCAAAAGGAGCAGTGGTATTGCATCCGGCTATTGCGCGAGTTTGCCATCGACCCTCCACCGCTCGTCAACCATCGGGCGCCGGCCAGTGAGGCGGCGAGCGGCGTGCCGCCTCACGAACCTCGCTCATTTCTCCTGAGGGGTCAACACCTCATCGACAATGCCGTAGGCGACCGCCTCCTCAGCGGGCAGATAGTAGTCGCGGTCGGCATCACGCTCAATCTTCTCGATCGGCTGCCCAGTGTGTTTTGACAAGATCGACAGGATCTTGTTCTGCAGCCGCTCGATCTCGCGGGCGGCAATTCGGATGTCCGCCGCCTGCCCTTGAGCGCCGCCAATCGCTTGATGCATGTGCACAGTGGCATTCGGAAGCGCGAAGCGCTTCCCCTTCTTGCCCGCAGCGAGCAAGACCGTCCCCATGCTTGCTGCCATGCCCATGCAGATCGTGGAGACATCCGCTTTGATCAGCTGCATCGTGTCGTAGATCGCCAACCCTGCCGTGATCACTCCGCCCGGGCTCTGAATGTACAGCTGGATATCACGGTCCGGGTCTTCGCGGTCAAGATAGAGCAGCTGGGCGATGATCAGGTTGGCAACTTGATCGTTGATCGGGGTGCCTAAGATGACAATCCGCTCCTTCAGCAGGAGAGAGTAGATATCGAAGGCACGCTCTCCCCGTTGGCTTTGCTCAATGACCATTGGGATGATGTTTTGCGGCAGATACGGCAGGATGCTCGGCGGGATATGCATCGTCACCCTTCTTCCGTCGCTCCGGCGCGACGACCATGCTCCTCATCTTCACGTTGTTCGCCGACAAGCGCCGGGTCCACCTCGCCCGCCGGCGGCGCAACTTTCCCTTCCGTTGCGATCTCGACGAGCCGTGCGAGCGCCTTCCGGACCCGGAGGTTCTGCTCGGCGATCGCGCGCGCGTTAGGATGCTCGAGCACGCGGCTCGCCTGCGCGGCGGACAGCCCTGAGGTGCGGATTTGGTCGGCCAGCTCGTCGTTGATCTCGTCGGCCGTCACCGTAATGCCTTCGACTGTCGCCAGCTCGCTCAGCAGAAGACGGCGGCGCACCCGCTCGCGCGCTTCGTCCCGCAGCTGCTCGCGGATCGCCTCTTCCGAGCCGCCGACAACGCGGACGTAATCCTCCCACCGGATCCCCGAACGCTGCATCAGAGACCGCCGTTCCTCAATCATCTGGTCGAGCTGGCTCTCGATCAAGCTGTACGGCGCTTCGGCCTCTGCCAGCGCGCTCAAGGCGCTCAGCGCCGCATCGCGCATTTTGGCGTAGGCATCAATCTCCGCGCGCCGGCGAAGGTTCGCCTCCACCCGTTCGCGCAGCTCCTCAATTGTTTTCAAATCGCCGGTGACCTCTTGGATGAACGCCTCGTCGAGGTCGGGCAGCCGCTTCCCTTTGACCTCGCGCACCGTGACCGACACGTCGAACGACTTGCCTGCCAGCTCTTTCGCGGCGTCCTCTTCTCCGTAGCTGAGCGTGAACGTCTTGGTCTCACCGGCCGACATCCCAATCAGCTCCCGCGCAAATCCCGGAAGCGGGTCGCGCCGATCGACGATCACCCGGTAGGTCAGGCCATCGGCTGAGCCAACCGGCCGCTCTCCTTCCCAAGCGCGGTAATCGAGAAGAACGAGGTCGTCCTCCGCAATCGGCCGCTCGACCGGCTCCCAGATTGCATGACGCTCGCGCACGCTCTCGATAGCTCGATCGACAGCGTCTTCCTCCAGCGTTGGCTCAACAATGTCAACGCGGATCGATTGATACTCGCGCAGATCAATCGTTGGCTTAACATCGACCGTCGCCTTGACAACAACCGGGTCAAGCTGAGTCACTTCAAGACGCGGCTGCGAAAGGGGCTCGATCTTCTCCTGCTGAATGGCATCTTGGGCCACCTTCGGCGCAAGATGCTCGATTGCATCCTCCAAGAGGGCGGCGCGGCCGAAATACCGCTCGATGATTGCGCGAGGAGCTTTGCCTTTCCGGAAACCGGGAACAAGCGCGCGAGGAGCGAGGCGCTGATAGGCCGATTCGAGTGATCGCTCAAGCTCTGCTGGCTCAATCTCGATTGTGAGAATGACCTGACTTTCGGGCGCACGCTCTGATGTCACTTTCACCGGATAGCAAACTCCGCCAACCGAGTATACCACAGCCTCTCGGCCGCCCTGACGACGCGTTGCAACCGGATGTCATCTGCGTTCGCCCGGCAGTCCCAAGAGGAAATCGGATGAAATCGTAGGAGGGGGTTGCTCCCCTGTCAAGAGAAGCGATCGAACCGGCGCTATGCCCAGCGAGGACGCAGCAGCGCCGCCGCGACCGCCAATCCGATCAGCGCAGGCGTGCCGATCAGCCCCGAAACAATCAAAATCAGCCCCGGCGTGGGGTAGAGGTATGCAATCGTGATCCACGCAAAGGTGAGGTAGAAGGTAATCCCAACGATGGCGAAGAAGGTGACGATCAGGACCGCCCGCCAGACATACTTGCTGATCGGCGTCGAAATACCTGCCGCTTCAGCGCGTGCCTGCGCTCGCGGCGCGCGGTCGAGCAGAAACGCTGCGGCCGTGATCCCCGTCATGATGGCCAGCGCGACGACAATCGCGCCGGTGTGACCAGCTGCCAGCAGCAGCAACCCGATGCCGACAATACCCGGCACGAGGATCGCCAAAGCGATCAAGGGAACAAGGATCGGCTCCAGGAAGCGGGTCACACCCTCCTCCGATCGCGTAGTCGCGGGGATACCGCAATCATCCTAGCAAGAACGCCCCTCGCTTGACCACTGCCGCCGCTTTGGATGTTTTTCCAATGCCACAAGGGGTCTCCCGTGTTCTCTCTCGGCGGCGCTCTGCTCCGGGCAGCATCTTTGGAAGATTGCCCAAAAGATTGCGGCTATTTTCGAGCAAAGCGCGAATACTATCGCCGTCCGCAGCCAGTTTAGCATCATGCTCGCGCCCAATGTTGGGCGTTTCTCCAAGTCAGCGCTGCTGCGCCCGCGGTCGTCCGGGATGCCGACCCTGCGCCTCACATCACACTGCCGCTGAGAGGATCGGCAAGGAGGAACCGTCGGATGGAGATACAGGCTGGAGATACCGCTTGGCTCTTGACCTCGGCTGCGCTCGTCATGCTGATGACGCCGGCGCTCGGCTTCTTCTACGCGGGGATGGCGCGCGGCAAAAACGTCCTCGCGACTATCATGCAAAGCTTCATCATTGTCGCCCTCGTCAGCGTGATCTGGGTTCTGTGGGGCTATTCCCTCGCGTTCGGCCCAACCCTCGGCGGATTTATCGGGGGCCTGCAGTATCTCGGGTTCGCCAACGTCGGTCAGGAGCCGAATGGCGCGTACGCGGCAACAGTGCCTCATCTCGCCTTCGCCGTCTACCAATGCATGTTCGCGGTGATCACGCCGGCGCTCATCACTGGCGCGTTCGCTGAGCGGAAGAAGTTTTCCACCTTCCTCGTCTTCACTGCGCTCTGGTCGACGCTGATCTACGCCCCGATTGCGCACTGGGTCTGGAGCTGCACGCCGGTCGAGGGAGCAGAGGCGGTTGCCGGCTGCAGCGGCATCCCTGGCTGGCTGCGGAGCTGGGGAGCGCTGGACTTCGCGGGGGGCACGGTAGTGCATGTCAGCTCGGGCATGGCGGCGCTCGCCGCTGCGATCGTCTTTGGACGCCGCCAAGGCTACGGCGAGATCCCGATTGAGCCGCACGATATCTCGATGACTGTGCTCGGCGCCGCCCTCCTCTGGTTCGGGTGGTTCGGGTTCAATGCCGGCAGCGCGCTCGGCGCAGGAGGGCTCGCCGCGAACGCCTTCGTTGTGACCAACACTTCCGCTGCCGCTGCCGCGCTCGCGTGGATGGCGATCTCGTGGTGGCAGTCGGGCAAGCCGAGCGTCCTCGGCGCGGCGTCCGGCGCCGTTGCCGGCCTCGTCGCCATCACCCCAGCCGCCGGCTTTGTCACCCCGGGGGCAGCCGTGATCATCGGGCTGGTCGCCGGCATCGCCTGCTTCTTCGCCGTCCAGCTGCGCAACCGAATGCAGATCGATGACTCCCTCGATGTATTCGGCATCCACGGAGTGGGCGGCGCTTGGGGCGCGGTCGCAACCGGCATCTTCGCCACGCTCGCCGTCAACGCGGCCGGCGCGAACGGCCTGCTGGCGGGCAACCCGGGCCAACTGGGCATCCAAGTCGCCGCTGTCGCGATCACCGGGAGCTTCTCCTTCGGCGCGACCTTCCTCCTCCTCAAAGTCCTCGACCGGCTGATGGGCCTGCGCGTCAGCCCGGAAGAGGAGGCTGCCGGGCTCGACCTCTCGCTCCACGGCGAGGTCACCGCCTACCGCTACGAGGAGCGACGCGTGCTCCCGCGCTCGTAGGCGCGCTCAAGTATCATGGCCGCCATGCGCCCGGGGGTGCTGGCGGCCTTCATTGTTCTCTCGTCCCTCATCGGGGCTCCGCTTGGAGCGCCGGGGGAAGCGTCGCTCACGCTCGCCATCGCCGAGGTCGACGCGGACCAGGCCGGCACCGATCGATGGGAGTTTGTCGAGCTCGCCGGCCCGCCAGGCGCGCCGCTCGACGGTTTCCGGCTCGTCTTCTTCAGCGGCGGCGCAGCCGCCGCTCCCGCCTACCGGACCGTGCGGCTTGATGGGTGGTCGGTCGGCCCCCGCGGCCGGTTTGTCGTCGGGTCCGCGCTGGTCGACAGCGTCGATCTCGTCGCTTGGGAGAGCAACGGGATCCAAAACGGCGCTGGCGCCCCCGATGCCGTCGCCCTCTATCGCGATGACGCCGCGCCCGCTTCTCCGACGCCGTCCTCGCTCGTCGATGTTGTCATCTACGGCGACCGCGACGACCCGCTCTTCCGCGCCCGGTTCCGCCCGCACACCCCGCCGCCGCTTCTCCCCGCAGACGGCGTCACGGCGTCGCTCAGCCGAGGATGGGATGGCGCCTGGCGGAGCGACTGGCCTCCCTCGCCCGGCTTCGCCAATGGTCCCGCCCGCCTGAATGAGGTCGGCCCCGGCGGCGAGATCGAACTGATCGGGATGCGGGGTGCCGCGCTGACCGGGCTGACGCTCGTTCTCTCCGATGGCAATGGACTGCTCCTTGAAGCGCACCCGTTATCCGGAACACTCTCCAGCGGCGGCTCTTTGCCGGGCAGCCGCCTTCTCTCCCTTGGCACCGTGGTGAACCCTCCCGACGGCGAAAGCCGGCTTCTCGCGCTTGTCCGAGGAGATCCGCAGCTGCCGCCTCCGCCCCCTCAGCTCCTCGACGCCGTTGTGATTGGGGCAGCCGACCCGCCGCTGCGGGCGGCGCTGGCGCTTGCCGCCTTCCCCCGCCCAAGTGCCGGCCAGAGCATCGGGCGGTGGGCGAGCGGCCCGGGAGCTGGCGCCGCATTCGGGCCAACCGCGCCGACGCTTGGCAGCCCGAATACACCTCCTCCCCTCACCTCCCTCTCGATCAGCGAGGCACGCGGTCCACTCTCCATCCCGGACGGGTGCAGCCGTCCGCCGCGGTGGATAGCGAGGCCCGTCCGGCTGACCGGCACAATTACCGCGCTCGTCCGCGAGGGAAGTCGCCTGCTCGCGCTGCTCCAAGACGCCAGCGGCGGCGACGCTTCAAGCGCGATCGCCTTGGACGGACTGCCTGCGGGCGCAGTGCGGATTGGTGAGCGCGTCACGGTCTCCGGCGTGGTCGGACAGCACGCCGGGCAGACGATCTTGAGCGCTGTGGCGATCGACCACCGCGAGCCGAGCGGGCCCCTGCCGACGCCACGCCCCTTGCCGCCGCAGCTCGACCGCTGCGCGTGGGCCCAGCTGGAGGGGATGCGCGTTCTCGTTCCTGCCGGCGCGGTCGCTTCTGGCCCGCGCGTCACCCTCGCCAGCGGCGAGACGTTCATCGACGTCGCCCTCGGCGCGGAGTCGGACCCCCGGAAACAGCGCGTCTTCGGGCCAGACACCGCCGCCGGTCTTCCGCCGGACCGACTGGTGCGGCTGAGCAGCCAAGCACTGCGCGCAGCCGCAGACGACGCGGTGCTGCCCCCCGTGCACTCGCTCGATCGCCTTGAGCAACCAGTCAGTGGGGTGGTGATGCGGCAAGGGGGCCGCCCGGCGGTAGCAGCGGACGAGATGCCGAGCTTCTCTGCGGGCCCGAGGCCGCGCCCTCTCCCCCTCACAGAATCCGCAGCGCTTCGCATCGCAACGTTTAACCTGCGCAACTTCTTTGACCGGTGGGATAACCCCGCAGACAGCAACGACAACCCCGGCGCGCCGTTCATTCCTCCTTCGGTCGCCGCTTACCGGGAGCGGCTCTTCGCCACCGCAGACCTGATCCTTGGTCCCTTGGGCGCGCCCGACGTCTTCGTCGTCCAAGAGGCCGAAAGCCAAGACCTCTGCCACAGCGGCGGGCAGGCATTCGGCCGCTGCGGCGCCGACGAGGGTAGCGATGGGCTGCTCGATGTCCTCCACGACTTGAGCATCGCGGTCAGCCTGCGCTCCTCCGGCAGCGTGCGCTACCTGCCCGCTGCCGACCGCCGAGGAACGGACCAACGCGGGATCGTCACCGCGCTTCTCTACCGGCCTGACCGCCTCGAGCCGCTGCCGCTGGGGATGGAGTTCACGGAGTCGGCGGCCAGCGCAGCGCCGCTCGCCCTGAACACCGCCGCCGACCCGGTGGTTGCTGCCGATGGTGAGGGGGAACTGCTGTTTTCCCGTCCCCCGCTCCTCATGCGGTTTGCGCTGGAGGACGGAGCGGCGCTGCTGGTGATCGGGGTGCATTTCAAAAGCACGCCGACCGACTTTCGCCCTCGGCGAGCTGCCCAAGCCGCGTTCGTGGTCGACCTCGCCCGACGCGCGCTTCAGGCTGATCCTGCTGCCCTCGTCGCGATCGCCGGCGACTTCAACGCTCCCGCCTCAGCGCTGCCCGCGCTTCAGGAGGCGCTCCCGGGCGGGAGGTTGAGCAGCGCGCTCGACCGCGTGCCCCCGCTAGAGCGTTACACATTCATTTTTGAGGGCGTTGCTGACGCGATCGACCACGTCCTTCTTTCGCCCCGCCTTGCCGCGCGCCTCATCGACGCGCGCGTCGCGCACGTCACGGCCGACCGGCCCGACCCTGCGCCGACAGAGCGCGGGGTCCCGCCGCGGCTGAGCGACCACGAGCCGGTGGTCGTCTCATTCGGGGCGGCAGCGCGCTTTCCCGCTTATCTGCCGCTCACGCTCCGTTCGTCAGCGGCTGAGGAGCCGAGCCGCTAACGCCCAACGGCGGCCCGGATCTCGGCGGCGTGCTCGCGCTGATGCTCCGCGATGCGCCGGAACACCTCGGCGACGGTCGTCCTCTCGCCGGTAGTGCGTCGCCCGGCACGCTGGAGCGCCGCTTCATCAAGCTGCTCGAGGAACGCGAGCGTCTCCTGACGGCGAGCGCGGAGATCGGCCCGCAGGTCCTCGGGGGAGCGGTGGGCAGACTTCTCGATAGCGCGCCGGTTGTAGCGATCGAGATCGAAATCGGGGCGATACATGTCCTTGCCCTCCGCGATTCCGCGCGCGATGGCGAGGTTCCCTGCCTCGCCGGTGACAATGTGGCTTACCGTCTCCCGCACTGTCCACCTATCCCGCGTGGCTGTCCGCCGCTCCCACTCGTCAGGCGCCAGCGAGTCGAGCAGCGCGTTCAATTCGTCATCGGCGGCATCGAGCAGCGCGCGCAGTTCTTGTTTGGCGGTCATCTCCTCTCCTCAGGCGGAAAGCCCAACCCGCGCTCTTTGAGCGAAACATAGCGCTGGCCCGCGATGATGAGATGGTCGAGCACCTCGATCTCCAACAGCCGCCCCGCCGCCACAAGCTCGCGGGTAACGGCGAGATCCTCGCTCGAGGGCGACGGGTCGCCCGACGGGTGGTTATGAACGACGACGATCGCGGCAGCATTCTGGCGGATCGCTTCCCGGAACACCTCTGCCACTCGCACCACCGACCGGTTCAAGCTGCCGCGGTAGAGGTCCTGCACGAAGAGGACATGGTTTTTCATGTTCAGCAGAATGACGCGGAGCGTTTCCCGGTCGAGAAGCGCCATGTCGGGAATGCACAAGTTCGCGATATCTGCCGGCGAACGGATCGTCAGGCGCTCCTCCGGCGCGAGCGCGATCGTGCGCCGGCCAAGCTCGATCGCCGCCTGCAGTTCGACCGCTTTTGCCTCGCCGACCCCCCGCAGGGCAGTCAATTCTGCAATGCTCGCCCTGCCGAGCGCCGCCAGCGACCCAAACTGGCTGAGAGTGCGGGAAGCAAGGTCGAGAACGCTCTCCCGCGCAGTGCCCGTGCGCCAAATGATGGCGATCAGCTCCGCATTCGACAGCGCAGCCGGACCGTAATGAAGCAGCCGCTCGCGCGGCCGCTCGCTCGTGGGAAGGTCGCGGATCAGCAGGTAGCGCGATCGATCTCCCATACCGCGAGCCTCATTTCCGGGCGGCAGCACGCTTCAGCCCATCTGCTGTACAATGCGAGCATTGTAACGGGCGCCTCACCGTGAGGCGCAGAGAGCCTCTCTTCCCGCGCGAGTCCGAAGCGAGACGCCGACCGGGAAGATGACACGAATAGCGGCAGAGGACAGAACACCTGATCGCCGCACCGGCAAATGATGACTTCCAGAAGTGGATGAACTCCGTGACCACCCGTACGGCGGCTGCAACATCGCCGCGGCTGGACACAAAGTTTCCACGCCTATGGAGCGACCGTGACGCCGATCACGATAGAGCCTGACCACGCCGATGATACGTTGCTCTTCTCGACCGCAGGGAGCGACGACGAAGGGGATGAACACGGAGCGCTGCTCACCGCCGAGGAAGAGCAGCGGCTCGCCCGCATGATTGCGGCTGCCAAGCATATCCCAGAAAGCTCCTTTGCGGCGTCGCTCGATCACGCGCTCTTTCTCGAGTTCCTGCGCTGCCAAGCGCAAGCCGCTCGCGACCGGCTCGTGCGCCAGAACCTGCGCTTGGTCTACCGCGAGGTTCTTCGCTATCGCGGGAGCTGGGTCGATCTTGCCGACCTCGTGCAGGAAGGATGCATCGGTCTGATCGAGGCAGCCGAGCGATTTGACCCTGACCGCGGCGTGCGCTTCAGCACCTACGCTGTCCCCTGGATCCGTCAAGCGGTCGACCGCGCAGCGCAGCGGCACCAACGCGTCGTCCGCATTCCTCGCCGCGTGGCGAAGAAGCCGGCAGACGACGTCGACGGCGCGCCCCGCCTCGACCTTTTGCCCCCTGCTTCGCTCGATGAACCGGGCGCGGGAACGGAGCGGCTTGCCGACAGCCTTCCTGACCCGACCGCTGACCCCGAACGCGACGCGATCAACGCGGTGCTGATCCAGTCGCTCGCCTCGGCGCTCAACCGCTGCCCCGAGCGCGAACGGGAGGTGATCGTTCGCCGCTATGGGCTCGGCGGCTGCAGCCCGCAGTCGCTTGAAGCGATCGCGAGCGCATTGGGCGTCTGCCGAGAACGGGTCCGCCAACTCGAAGCGGCCGCGCTGCGGCGTCTTCGGCTGAGCGAAGGGCTAACGGAGCCGCGCGAGTAGGAGGCGTCACGGCTGTTCGCTCGCTCTGGTTCGTCCGCGCCGGAGCACTCCTCGCCGAAACTGGGTCGCTGTGGTGGGGCGAGCGTGGCCCCCAGCTTCTCGTCCCAATCACATGGGCGCTCCTCGAGAGCGACGCTGGGGTCTGGCTGATCGATTGCGGTCTCGCCGCCGCGGCAGCCCCCGACCCTCGTGCGTGCTACGGAGTTGGTGGCCGGCGCGCCCGCCTCGCCCTCAGCGAAACGCTTGAGGAACGGCTCGCGGAAGTCGGCCTCATGCGCGCGGACATCGCTGGCGTCATCCTGACCCATCTCCACTTCGACCACGCCGGAGCGCTGGTTGACCTCCCGTCCGCCACCACGGTGTGGGTCCACGCGACAGAACTGGCCGCCGCGAAGGAGGCGGGGGAGCGCTCCGGCTACCACCCGAGCCTCCTTGCCGCTCCCGTGGCGTGGCAGCTCTACCGCGGCGATACCACTCCCCTTGACGGGGTTCTCCTGATCGAAACGCCAGGGCATACGCTCGGCCATGTCTCCGTGATTGTCCGGGTCGGCACCACTCAGCTGCTGCTCACTGGAGACGCTGCGCCGACTGGCCGCAGTCTGCGTGAGCGGCTGCTCCCCGGCCTCCATGTCGACACGGCGGCGGCCGCGCGCTCCCTTGAGCGGCTGATCCAGGTGTGGCGAGAAGGCGCGATCCCGCTTCCCAGTCACGACCCGCAGTTTTGGGCCGACCAGCCGGCCGATATCGTGCGCTTCGAAATTCAGCGCAGCACGCTGTGATACGCTAATAAAAGCCCGATGCAGTCCCGGTGCGAGTGTGGAGATGCAGACGACTGTCACGTTGCCATCGTTAGGCGAGAGCATCGTCGAAGGGGTGATCGATCGCTGGATTCGACAGCCCGGCGACGAATTCCAAGCCTTCGACCCGTTGGTTGAGGTGATCACCGATAAGGTCAACGCGGAGGTGCCCGCTCCCTTCGCGGGGAAGCTGATCCAGATCCTCGCCGAGCCCGGTCAGACGGTCGCGGTGGGCGCGCCCATTGCGATCGTCGAGACCGCCGACGTCGCGGTCCCCCCCAGCGAGGCAGCGCCAACGCCCCCGGGCGCAGCGCCGGAAGAGCCGACCGTCTCGCCGCAGCCGGCACCGCCCTCCACCCTTCCCCCGCTCGCTCCCTCGCCGCCTCCAAGCCAGCCGACGGTCCCGCCGGCCGTCTCTCCTTCGGTCGAGCTTCTGGCAAAGGAGCGGGGGATCGACCTCTCGAAAGTGGTCGGCACTGGGGTCGGCGGACGGGTCACGCGGCGCGATGTGCTCAGCTATGTCGAACGCGAGGAGACGACTGCGCCGCCGGCGCCCCCTCTGCCCGCTCCCTCCGCCCCTGCCCGCCCGGCAACCGCCGAAGCGGCTCCGCCACCCGCGGCGAGTGCCGCGCCCGCACCGGCGCGCCCGGGGACGAGCGAGCGCATTCCGATCACGGCGATGCGCCGGATGATCGCCGACAACGTCACCCGCTCGAAGTCCACCATTCCCCACGCCTGGCAGGTGCAGGAGGTGGACATGAGCCGAGTCGCCGCCTTCCGCAACAAGGTGAAAGACGACTTCCGCCGGCGCGAAGGAGTGAACCTCACTTATGTCCCCTTTGTCATTAAGGCAACTGCCGAGGCGCTGCGCGAGAACCCCCGCGTCAACGCGCAGTGGGATGGCGATGCCATCATCGAGCATGGCGATGTCAACATCGGGGTTGCGGTCGGCACGGAGGACGCCCTCGTCGTGCCGGTCATCCGCAACGCGGATAGCCTCAGCCTCGCCGGGATCGCGCGCGCGCTGCACGACCTGACCGACCGCGCCCGCCGGGGGAAGCTTACCCTCGCCGACATGCAGGGCGGCACCTTTACGGTGAACAATGTCGGCACTTTCGGCACCATCATCTCCTACTCCATCATCAACCCGCCGCAGGCGGGCATCCTGACGATGGAGGCGGTCGTCGACCGCGTCGTCGTTGTTGAGGGAATGCTGGCGATCCGCCCGATGATGTTCCTCTGTTTCTCCTTCGATCATCGCGTGCTCGATGGGCTCCAAGCGGCTCGTTTTCTTTCCAGCGTGCGCCGCCGCCTCGAAGCGTTCGACCCCGAAACTGCCGAGGTGTACTGAGACATGACGGTGACGCGCTACCATCCCCCGGCGCCGAACCCCGATATTGTGGAGCGGCTGCGGCGCGACGCCGAACTCCTCTGGGGCAGCGATGCTGCGCGCGCACTCGATGATCTGATTGTGGAAGCCGCGGCAGAGCTGACCGTCGTCGCGGCGGCAACCATCGACCCCACTGTCGACTGGCCCGACTTGGAGCCGCCGTGGACGACATGACCTTCAACGACGCCACCGCTCTCGCCGAGGCGATCGCGCGCCGCGCTCTATCAGCGCACGAGGCGCTGCAGGCCGTTCTCGACCGCATTGCCCAGTGGGAGCCGGCGATCCACGCGTGGGCCTACCTGGCCCCGGACCACGCGCATGCAGCGGCACGCGCGATCGACGAGCGCCTTGCGAGGGGGGAGCGCGTTGGCCCGCTTGCCGGCGTTCCGGTCGGGGTGAAGGACGTGATCGACGTCGCCGGCATGCCCACGACCAACGGCGTTCCGGGCGGACGGGTGCCCCCACGAGATGCTTTTGTCGTCGCACGGCTGCGCGCTGCCGGCGCGATCATCGTCGGCAAGACCGCGACCGCGCCGTTCGCGTTCGTCGACCCGCCAGCAACGCGCAATCCGTATCACCTCGAGCGGACCCCGGGCGGGTCGAGCAGCGGCTCTGGCGCCGCTGTGGGAGCACGCACGGTGCCCGCCGCGCTCGGAACCCAGACGGCCGGCTCAGTGCTGCGGCCTGCCTCCTACTGCGGCGCTGTCGGGTTCAAACCCACCTTCGGCTGGACCGGCCGGAGCGGTGTCACTCCGCTCGCCCCCTCGCTTGACCATATCGGGTTCATCTGCCGCTCTGTGCGCGACGCTCATGTGCTCTTCCAGGCGATGGCGGGCCTCGACCCGGACGATCCTGCCTGCCGTCCCCCTCTCCCCTCCTCACCATCCCGGGACGTGCGCATCCCTCCGCGGCTTGGCCTCGTCGAGACGATGTTCGAGCGATGCGATGACGAGACGATCGCCCACACCCGCCGGATGCTGGAGCAGCTCGCTCGCGCGGGAGCAACGATTGCGTCAGTAACGCTGCCCGTCCACGAGATGGCGGCAGTGCAGCGCATCATCATGTGGGCCGAGGCAGCCGCAGTCCACCGAGACCTCACCAACTTTGCCTCCGGACTGCCGACACCGCGGCTGCGCGACAATGTCCGCATCGGGGCGCTCCTCCCAGCCGAGCACCTTCTCCGCGCCGACCGGCTTCGCCGCCGCTACCGCCTTGCCGCCGCGAAGGCGATGGAGGAGTGCGACGCGCTGATCATGCCGACCACTACCTCGCCCGCCGGCAGCCCGACAACGACCGGCGACCGTACCTCGCTTGCGCCTTGGAGCCTCATCGGCACGCCCGCGATCACGGTCCCCTCTGGCCTCTCGCGCGAGGGGCTCCCCCTCGGCCTGCAGCTTGTCGGCCGGGCGGGCGCAGATGCCGACCTCCTCGCTGTTGCCGCCTGGGTAGAAGCGCATCTCGCGCCTCTCCCGCCGCCTCCTTCCCCCGATTACGACTCTTTGAGGCTGGGATCGAAGGCGTCTCGCAGTCCATCAGCCAGCATATAGACGAACAGGACGAACAGGCTGATCGCGACCACTGGGAAGACAATGAGATACGGGGCACGGAACATATAGCTGAACGCATTTGTCAGCATATTGCCCCAGCTTGGGAGTGGCGGACGCACCCCCAGACCCAAGAAGGAGAGGCTCGTCTCGGCGATCGCTCCTGCGACGACATCGAACCCGGCGAGAACGATCATCAGTGAGATGATGTTTGGCAGGATGTGCCGAAAGAGGATCCGCGCATCGCTTGCGCCGAGAGCGCGCGCTGCGACGACATATTCTGCCCGTTTCAGCTGAAGCGTCACGCCGCGTGCTTGCCGCGCGTTGCTCATCCAGCCGAAGGCGCCGATGATGAGCGCAAGGACAATCGGCGCCGGGGGGATCAGCGCGGAGACAAAGATGAGAACGTACAGCACAGGCAAGGTGACCATGATCTGGATCACCCAGTTCAGCACGTCGTCGAACAGGCCGCCGTAATAGCCCGCCGCCAGACCGAGCGGTACCCCGATCGCAAGAATGACCGCGGCGACGGCAAGTCCCATCGTCATCGACACTTGGCCGCCATAGAGCATCCGGATGAAGTAGTCTCGGCCGTATTCATCTGTGCCGAACCAGTGGCGGGCGTTCGGCGGCTGATAGTTGTTGGCGAGGTTGATCTCGTCGCGGCTCAGCCCAAGCGCCTGCTCAAAGAGCGGCGCGGAGAGCGCAAGACCGGCGAGCACAAGGAGCCCAAAGAGCGCGAACAGCGCGAGCTTGTTCCGAAGCAAGCGCTGGAATGAGGCCGCCCAAAACCCTAGCGGACGCCCGCGCGGCTCGCGACGAAGGCGGGAGGCAGCGAGACCGACAGTGCTACTCAAGCCGCACCCTCGGGTCGAGCCAGGCGTAGCCGATGTCGACGATCAGATAGCCGATCAGGATCAGCACCGCGCCCACCATCGTTGTTGCAAGGACAACCGGGTAATCCAGCTTCAGGGCAGAGTCGAGAACGAGCCGGCCAATCCCCGGCCAGGAGAAGATTGTCTCGAAGATCGCGGCGCCGCTCACTAACGCCGCAAGCAGCCCGCCGAAACTCGTCCACACCGGGATGATCGAGTTGCGCAAGACATGGCGCCAAATGACCGCTGAGCGGCCGAGGCCTTTCGCATAGGCCGTCCGAACATAGTCTTGGCGCAGCACCTCAAGTGTCTGCGAGCGCATCAGCCGGATATACCCGACACATCCGTCGATGCCGGCCACGAGCGCGGGAAGCGCCAAATGATGCAGCCGGTTCAGCAGGTCGGCTTCCTTGCCGATCGTATACATCCCTCCCTGCGGAAACCAGCGAAGCTGGCCGCCGAGCACGATGATCAGGATCAGCCCGATTGCCCAAGCGGGAAGAGCGGTAAAGAACACCGTGACCGAGCGGATGATGTTATCCGAGACAGTGTTGCGATTGAGCGCTGAATAGATCCCCAGCGGTATCCCAACGCACAAGCTGATAAGAAACGCTGAGCTCGCGAGGAGAAGGGTGTTTGGCAGACGCTCGAAGATCATCTCGAACACCGGCCGCTTCGTGAAGTAGGAACGGCCGAAGTCGCCTCGAAGAATATTGCCGAGCCACTCCACATAGCGGACGGGGAACGGCTTGTTGAAGCCGTACTTCTCTTCGAGGCGGCGAATATCCTCTTCAGTCGCGTTCGGGTTCAGCGCGAGCTCGGCCCGGAACGGCGTGTTGGGAATAATGCTGTAGATCCAGAAGGCGAGGAAACTGATGAGAAAGAGGAGCGGGATAGCTTGAAGAACCCGCCGGATGATGTACTTCGTCATCGCCCCCCTCTCCGGGGAACAGCGCCGAGCAGCGAAGGGAGCGGCTGACGCTCGCCGCCCCCTTCAGCCAGCTTATCGACCCGTCTTCGAGTACCAGAGCCAGTAGCGGGTGTCACGGCTCGCGTCCGTCAGTTTGCCGAAGGGGACCGGCTGAATGCGGCCCGACAGCCCGTACAGGAGCTCGTTCTCATAGAGAAAGATATACGGCGCCTCCGCGGTGACCAGCCTCGAGATCTCGCCGTAGAGCACCCGGCGGTCGCTCTCCTTGCAGCCCGGCACTGTCGCCGCCCGCGGATATAGTTCGTCGACGCGCGGGTTGCTGAAGCCGGTTGCGTTCTGCGGCTTGCCGGTTGACCAAATATTTTCGGTCCCGTTCGGATCGAGCCCGGAGAGCCACCCAAGGATGAACAGCTCAACGTCGCGCGTGTTGTTCACCCGGTTGATATAGGCTTGGAACTCTTCCCCGATCACTTCGAGCTCGATACCGAGCTGGCGGGCTTGCGCTTGCATGATTGTCGCGATCATCTCGCGCTCGTTGTTGCCCGTGTTATAGAAGATCCGCATCCGCAGTTCGCGGCCGTCTTTGGAGCGAATCCCTTGCGGATTGTTCGGCGGCCGCCGCCAGCCGGCTTCATCGAGCAGTTGGTTCGCTTTGGCCATGTCGTAGGTGAACTTGGTCACATCATCCACATAGGCCCACGAACTGGGCGTGACGATGCCTTGGGTCGGGCGCGCGCGGCCGTAGCGAACGCGCTCGATCAACTGCTGACGATCCACCGCATAGGAGAGCGCCTGCCGGACCCGGAGATCATTCAGCGGTTCTCTCCGCATGTTGAAGCCGATGTAGGTCCAGCTTGACTGCGCGGCGTAAAACTGAATGACTTGGCTGTTCGGAAGCGCCTTCGCCTCTTCGAAATCCTGTGCTCGGAGCGCGACGAAATCAGCTTCCCCGCTCTTATACTGCGAGAAGGCGACATTCTGGTCGCGGACGATCTTGATCGTCCACGTGTCGAGATACGGCCGTCCGAGGTAGAAGTTCTCGTTCGCGGTGAAGACAGCGTGGCTGTCGCGGACCCATTCCTTCAGCAAGAACGGCCCTGAGCCGACTGTCGGCTTGATATTGAGCGGGTTGTCATTGATGTTCAGGTTCTCGAAAACATGCTTCGGCAGAGGGTTGATGTCGGCAATTTGACCGAGGATGGGACAGAACGGCTCGCTTAAGTAGAAGATGATAGTGCGATCGTCTGGCGCCTCAGCCCGCTCGATCCTCGCGTAGAGCGCGCGGTACGGGAAGTCCACCTGAGGATCTTTCATCTTGTCGAAGGTGAACTTGTAGTCGTGCGCCGTGATCGGCCGCCCATCGCTCCACTTCACGTTGTCACGCAGGCGAAACGTCACCCGCAGCCCGTCCGACGACAGGTCAAACGACTCCGCGACGGCATCTTTCGTTCCGAGCACCAACGTTTCCGGGTCATAGCGAAGCAACGGGGCGTTGTAATGCTTGATCTCATAGGCGCGCGAGGCGGCGTCCTGGATCAAGAGCGGCTGAATGGTTGAGGCGTCGGCGAACTTGATTTCGGTGATCGTCCCGCCCCGGACGGGCTGGCCGGGTTGGACCGGAGCGCCGGGTGCGGCAGGCGGAGCCGGAGCGCACGCCGCAAGCAGCGGGAAGAGAAGAGCGCCAATCCCGAGCGCAACAGCTGCCCGGGTGAGACGGCGGTGGGGTGCGCGGTGATTCATAGCTCCCCTCCTTTTCCTTCCTCGCGCATTCGAGGATGCGCCGAGGGTACACGACGCGCCAGCCCAAGGGTAGGATTACGACCCCGTCCGCGAGTACCATTCCCAGATGCGGTAGCTGATCCCCGCGCGCTTCAACTCATTCGGCACGATCCGGCTGTTCAGCGCTAGGAGCGACTCCGGTTCATAGAGGAACACATACGGCTGGTCGGCGGCTATTTGCCGTTGGATCTCAGCATAAAACGGCTGGCGCGCCGCCTCCGTGCATCCGGGCGCCTTCGCGCCCCGCTCATACGCTTCATCGACGCGCGGGTTGGAATATCCGCTGAAGTTCTGGCTTCCTCCCGTGGTCCAGATACTGCGGCCGCTGTTCGGGTCAAGCGTCTGGGTCCAGCCAAGGATGTACAGTTCAAGGTCTTTAGTCCGCTGCACCCGATTGAGGAAGGCGCTGAACTCTTCTTGGATAACTTCGAGCTCAATCCCCACCTGGCGAAGCTGCGCCTGAGCAACTGTGGCAATCTGTTCCCGGTCTTTATTGCCCGTGTTGTAGAAGATCCGCACCCTAAATTCGCGTCCATCCTTAACACGAATGCCTTGCGGATTGTTCGGCGGAGTGCGCCAGCCGGCCTCATCGAGCAACTGGCGCGCTCGCGCCGGGTCGTAGGGGACAGCAGGGACATCCGGCGCGAACGCCCACGTCCCCGGCGTCAGCATCGAATTGACCGGCCGTGCAAACCCGAGCCGGATCCGGTCAATAATCGCTTGGCGGTCGATGCTCATCGCGACGGCGCGGCGGACGCGCACGTCGTTGAAGAAGGGCGTGTCGAGATTGAAGCCGATAAAGGTATAGCCCGACCCCGGCGCGTAGAAGCGGTAGGTCGTGACGTTGGGCAGCGTGATCGCTTCCTGCCACTGCTCTGCCCGCAGGCTGATCGAGTCGAGTTCGCCCGCTTTGAACATCGAATACTCGACATTCTGATCCTTGACGATGCGGATCACGTAGCGGTCGAAGTTCGGCCGTCCGAAGCGGAACCGCTCGTTCGCCTCGAAGATCGCGTAGCTATCCTTCACCCACTCTTTCAGCAGCCACGGCCCCGACCCGACCGTCGGCCGCAGGTTTTGCGGATTGTCATTGATGTCCAGGTTCTCGAAGATGTGCTTCGGGATCGGGTTGATGTTCGTGAAGAGCAGCGCTGGACAGAACCCCGCTTCTCGGAAGGTGAAGATGAGCGTCAACGGATCAGGTGCTTCGACGGACTCGATGGCGCTGAGCGTCAGCGTCCGCGCGGGATAGTCCACCTTAGGATCGATCATTTTCTCGTAGGTGAACTTGTAGTCAGCGGAGGTGAGCGGCGTCCCATCGCTCCAGACCAGCCCCGGCTTCAGCTTGTAGGTAAGCCGCTTGCCGTCGGGCGACAGTTCCGACGACTCGCACGTCCCATCCTT
Source organism: Dehalococcoidia bacterium (assembly GCA_025054935.1). Lineage (NCBI taxonomy): Bacteria > Bacillati > Chloroflexota > Dehalococcoidia > Dehalococcoidia bacterium. Next base: position 77,117 of record JANWZD010000007.1, read on the forward strand.
ACAGACCAAGGCAAGGGTGTCCGGGTCGACACTGTTGAGGAAGGCGTTGTAATGGAGCGATTGGAAGGTCGAGGAGGCGGTGTCGTTCGTGATCAGGGGCTGCATGGAGGTCGCGTCGGCGATGCTGCCCGTGGTATAGGTCCCGCCGCGACGCGGACCGCCCGGCTGCGTTCCGCCCGTCGCGGTGCCCGAGGGGGGCGACGGGCTGCAGGCGGTCAGAACCAGAGCGAACACCGCTCCGAGCGTCACCGCGGTCGCCATTGCGCCGCGCCGGAAGCTCCGCATCATCTCAGCGCCCTCCACTACTGTCGATGGCAGAAACGATAGGCGATACGCCGACAGTGGTCAAAAATTTGGCGTATCCCTTCCTTCGGCGCATGCCGAAAAGCGCGCCCGCTGCGTGAAGGGGAGCGCCATCAGCGGTCAGCGTATGACGATGTTGATCAGCCGGTTGGGAACGTAGATCACCTTGCTCGGCGGCTTGCCGTCGAGGTGTCGCTGCACCCGCTCGCTGGCCAGGGCCAGCTTGCGCACCGTCTCCTCATCTGCGCCTACCGGCACGGTCAGCTTGTCGCGCACCTTCCCGTTCACTTGAACGGGGATCTCCACCTCCTCTTCCCGCGCCAGCTCGGGGTCGTAGCTGGGGAACGGCTGCTGATGGATGCTGTACGGCTTGCCCAAGCGTTCCCACAGCTCCTCGGTCAGGTGCGGCGCTGAGGGAGCGAGCAGGAGGAGCAGGGTCTCGATCGCCTCGCGCCACGCTGCCGTTCCCGCCAGCTCGGCCTGGCGATCGGCAAGCTCGTTGGTGAAGGTCATCAGGGTCGCCACCATGGTGTTGAAGCGGAACGCGGCGATATCCTCGTCCACCTTCTTGATCGTCCGATGGATCAGCCGACGCAGCGCCCGCTCCGCGGCGGGGTCCGCCTCCCGCGGCGGCGCCTCGGTCAGCACAAGGTTCCAGACGCGGTTTAGCCAGCGCGAGATGCCGCCGATCCCCCGGTCATTCCAGTCGCCGCCTTGGTCCCACGGCCCGATGAACATCAGAAAGAGCCGCATTGAGTCGGCGCCGTTGCGGCGAACGTAGTCATCCGGCGTGACGACATTGCCCCGCGACTTACTCATTCGCCGCCCCTGCGCCAAGATCTGGCCCTGGTTGAAGAGGCGGCGAAACGGCTCGCCGTGGTCGATCAGGCCGAGATCGCGCAGCACCATCGTAAAAAAGCGCGCGTAGAGCAGGTGCATCGTCGCGTGTTCTGCGCCGCCCGTGTACTGGTCGACCGGCGTCCAAAACTTCGCCAGCGCTGGGTCGAACGGCCGCGTCGTCTCGTGAGGGCTGAGATAGCGGAACCAGTACCACGAGGAGTCGACAAAGGTATCCATCGTGTCGGTCTCACGGCGGGCCGGCCCCCCGCACTTCGGGCAGGTGGTGTGCAGAAACTCGGGAGTGTAGGTGAGGGGAGACTGCCCAGTCGGGCGAAACTCGGCCTGCTCGGGCAGAGTGACCGGGAGCTGGTCATCAGGAACCGGCACGATGCCGTCACGATCGCAATACACCACCGGGATCGGCGTTCCCCAGTAGCGCTGGCGGCTGATCAGCCAGTCGCGCATTCGGTAGGTGACGCGGCGCCCGCCCCAGCCGTTCGCCTCGATGTAGTCGGCGATGCGCTGCCACCCTTCGGCGCTCGGCAGGCCGTCGAACTGGCCCGAGTTGACCATCGTTCCTTCACCGACGTAGGCCGCTTCGAGCGGCGCGCCATCCCAGCCGGGCGGCGCGATTACCACCGGGATCGGCAGCCCATATTTGCGGGCGAACTCGAAGTCGCGCTCATCGTGCGCCGGCACCCCCATCACAGCGCCCGTGCCGTAGGTCGCCAGTACATAGTCGGCGATGAAGATCGGGACGCGCTGGCCATTCAGCCGGTTGATGGCATAGCTGCCAAGGCGTACCCCTGTCTTCTCGCGCTCAGTCGACTGGCGCTCAATTTCGGACAAGCGGCGCGTCTGGGCAATGTAGGCCTCTACCTCCTCGCGCTGCTCGGGGGTCGTCAGCTCCTCGACGAGGGGGTGCTCCGGCGCGAGCACCATGAACGTGACGCCGAAGATCGTGTCCGGCCGCGTCGTGAAGACCCGGATCTCTCCCTCGCGCCCCTCGATCCCGAAACTGACCTCAACGCCTTCCGAGCGGCCGATCCAGTTTTTCTGCATCTGCTTGACCCGCTCGGGCCAATCGAGCCCCTCATGGTTCAGCAGCTCTTCGGCGTAGGCCGTGATGCGCAGAAACCATTGCTCCAGTTCGCGCTTGTAGACGGGGGTGTCGGAGCGCTCGCACAGGCCTGCCGGAGTTACCTGTTCGTTCGCCAGCACCGTCTGACAATCGGGACACCAGTTGACTTGCGCCTTCGCCCGGTAGGCGAGCCCGCGTTCGAGCATGCGGAGGAAGAACCATTGGTTCCATTTGTAATACTCGGGCAGGCACGTGATGACCTCGCGGCTCCAATCGAAGCTCGCGCCGATGGTCTTCAGCTGACGGCGCATGTTTTCGATATTCGCCATCGTCCACGCGGCGGGATGAATGCCGCGCTTAATCGCGGCGTTCTCCGCCGGCAGGCCGAAGGCATCGAAGCCGATCGGCAGCATGACGTTGTAGCCCTTCATGCGCCGCCAGCGGGCTTGGACATCCGTCGGCGCCATCGCATACCAGTGCCCCATATGCAGGTCACCGGAGGTGTAGGGGAACATGGTGAGGTAGTACCATTTCGGCTCGACATAGTCGGGCGCCCGATACAGGCCATCCGCCTCCCAGCGGGCTTGCCACTTCGGCTCAATCTCGGCAGGTTTGTAGGGCGGGATCGCGACCCGTCGCTCCGTCATCTGCTCCTCCCTACGGAAAAAGAAAAACCCGGCCCTGTCGACCACTCAGCAGCGACGAGGGACGGGAGAGACCACCTAGGGCATCACCGCGGCGTCATCGAGACGACCGTCATTCGGAGAGCGCGCCACCGCCTCGGCCCTTCGCCCACGGCGAGTCGGACGCCCCGTTGCGCAGCGACACTCCCCCTTCCCGCAGCCTCAGGACATTCGGGGCAGATTGCGAAACAGCGGCGCACGCGACAGCAGCCATCGCGGTCGGGGTGGTCCGTTCTTCTCTCCGTCTCGGCCGGCGCATGGGTGGACCTGAGGGGATTCGAACCCCTGACCTCCTCCATGCCATGGAGGCGCGCTCCCAATTGCGCCACAGGCCCAGCAAGTGAAAAGTGTACCAGACACGCATTCCCCCCACAACCGCCCTCAGCGAGTTGCAGTCCTAGGAGCGCTATGCGGCTGAGCAGTGCGCGGCGTTCACGCTCGCCCTGAACAAGTTGCAGGTGCATGGTAGATTCCTGAGCGACGTCCGGCCTCGCAAGGGTCGGATCGACGCGGGACGCTCTATGACCAAGCCTCGTGCCATCCCGATCCCGCCGCAGCGCCCCGGCCCCTTGGTCTTTTTCGGCTCTATGGAAATGACCCTGACGGGCCGCAAAGTCCACGACGCTCTGTGGCGCGGCCTCGACCGCCCCATTCGCGTCGCCATTCTGGAAACCCCGGCAGGGTTCGAACTGAATTCCGCTGACGTCGCCGGCCGGTATGCGAAGTTTCTGCGCGAGCGGCTGCAGCCCTACGCGCCGCAGGTAGTCGTGATCCCGGCGCGCAAACGAGGCACCCCCTTCAGCCCGGATGACCCCGCGATCTGCGCGCCGATGCTGAAGGCAAACTACTTCTACCTCGGCGCAGGCAGCCCGACCTACACCGTCCGCCAGCTGCGCGACAGCCTCGCCTGGCGCTATCTCATGGTCCGCCACCGGATGGGAGCGCCGATCTGCTTCGAGAGTGCCGCCTCCCTCGCCGTCAGTCGCTACACCATGCCGATCTATGAGATCTACAAGGTGGGCGAGGACCCCCACTGGAAGGACGGGCTCGATCTCCTCGCCCAGTATGGGCTGAGCGTGACATTCGTTCCCCATTGGAATAACACCGACGGCGGCGCAGCCCTCGATACCTCCCGCTGTTACATCGGCCGCGAGCGGTTCGAGGCGATGTGCGCCATGCTGCCGCCAGGTCACACCATCGTCGGCATCGACGACCACACTGCGCTTATCATCGAGGTGGCCGAACAGCGCTGCCGAGTGATGGGGCTCGACACCGTGACCATCCTCCGAGAAGGCAAACAGACCATCTATCGCGCCGGCGACCTCTTCCCCCTTTCGGTGCTGGGGGAGGGATCACTCCCTGCCGACCTGCGGGAAGGGATCGACCCGGCTCTCTGGGACGCTGCCCTCGCCGCCCTCGCGGAGCCAGATGCAGCGCCGCAGCCCGATGCTACCGTCCAGCAGCTCGTCCAAGCGCGTGCCGCGGCGCGCGCCGCGCGCGACTGGGCGACTGCCGACCGCCTCCGCGCCGAGATCGTGGCGCGCGGCTGGTGGGTCGACGACACGCCGACCGGTCCGCTTCTCCGCCCTCGAGAGACCTCCTCCCGCAGCCCGTGACCACGCATCTCTTCTACGCCGGTCCTGACCATGGCCCCTTCGTCATCGGCGACGGGACCGACAGCATCCTCCTCGTCCACGGCTTTCCCGGCACCCCGCGCGAGCTCCGCCCGCTCGCGACGCGCCTCGCCGCTGTCGGCTGGCGCGCGCGCGGGATCTTGCTGCCCGGCTTCGGCGAACAGATCGCTGCGCTCTCCCGCCACACCGGGCGCGACTGGGTGCGCGCGGCGGCGACCGAATGGCGTCAGCTTCGCCAGCGCGCGCGCCGAACAGCCATCCTCGGCTATTCGTTCGGCGCCACGATCGCGGCCGCCCTCGCCGCCAGCGCTCCGCCCGACCGGCTCATCCTCGTCGCACCTTGGTGGCGCCTTGGCGTCGTCGGCGAGTTCCTCCTTCCCGTCCTGAAACGGATCATCCCCACCGTTGCGCCGTTCCGTCACGCCAACTTCGACGACCCTCGACTCCGCGCCTTCTTCCGAGATGTCGCTCCCGACCTCAACCTTGACGACCCCGCCGTCCAAGAGCAGCTGCGCCGCCAGCTGACGATCCCAACCCCGACGATCGATGAGATCCGCCGCCTCGGGCGGCAGAGCCTGCAAGCGCTGCGCCGCGTGCGTGCTCCCACCCTCGTCCTGCAGGGCCGCCACGATCAGACTGTGCCTGTCGCCGCGACCCGCCAGCTCCTCCGCTCCCTCGGCGGGCCGGTCCACTACATTGAGCTCGAGGGCGGCCACGACCTGATCCGACTGGAAGCCCCAGAGAGTGAGCAGCTTGCGGCGGCAATTGTGCGATTTCTCCAAGAAGAGCCGCCTATCATTCCGCCGTGACCATGCTCGCGCCAAAGGCGCGGCAGCAGGCGGCCCGCTCCTTCGGCCTGCTGCTTGCGCTGCTCTTCGTCGTCGCGCTCGGAGTGCGGCTTATCCGCATCGGCGATCGCGCCTTCTGGACCGATGAGGGATACAGCGCTTGGCTCTCGGCGCAGCCTGTGGCCGTGATCGTCGGGCATGATCCCTTTCATCCCCCGCTCTATCCCCTGCTCCTGAAAGGATGGGCGGCTCTCCACCCGCTGCTCGATGGAGACGGCGGACGGCGCCTTCTCTCGGCGCTCGCCGGCGCGCTTACCGTTGTCGTCTGCACGGCGACTGTTCGCGCCCTCGGCTTGCCGGGGGCGGGGCTGACCGCCGCGCTGACCACGACCTCTGCTCTTGGCGTGTGGTACTCGCAAGAGCAGCGGAGCGTCGCCCTCACTGCCCTGCTGCTCACGGTTGCCGCCGCCGCTCTCGCACTGCTGCTGTCCCCCCGTCTCCTGCAGCCGACACGCGGCCATCGGCGCGGCGGCGACGGTCGGCACGCGACCCCGCTGCCACCGCTGCTGCTTTGGGCAGCCTCTGGGCTTGCAGCGCTCCTCGGGGTGTGGACCCACTACGCGATGATCCCTCTCCTTGGCGCGCTGAGCGTCGCCTTCCTCGCCGCGGGGTGGAAGCGGCGCGACCTGCTCGTCGGCTGGAGTGTCGTCACGGCGCTGGTGATGCTTGGGAGCTTGCCGCTCCTCCCCCGCCTCGAGGATGCCCTCGGCCAGCTGAGCGGGCACCGCTTCGCTGAGCGAGCCGTGCTCCTGTTCGTGCCAGGCGTGGCGGCGCTCGTGCTCGCAGGCGCCGGCGGCTGGTGGGTGGTCCGCCGTCACCCTGCGACCGCGCGGCCCCTCCTTGGCAGAGGCGCGGCGGTCGTCATCCTCGGTCTTGCCGCAATCATGCTGACGCCGGCCGGCAACAGCATCAAACGCCACCTCGCTGTGGTCGCGCCGCTCGCGCTGACCAGCGCCGCGGTCAGCATCGCAGCCTGGCGGCCTCGGCTTGGCCCGCCGCTCGTCGCGGCGGGGCTGCCGGCGCTCGCTCTCGTACTCTTCCTCCACCCCAAGGAGGATTGGCACGGAGTCGCCGCGCTTCTTAAGGCCGAAGAACAGCCGGGCGACGTCCTCGTGCTTTACCAAGGCTACCAAGCGATCGTCTTGGCGCGGTATTACAACGGCGCGCTGCCCCTCATCACGTTCGGTGAGGGAGAGGACCCCGCCCAGCTCGCTCCGAAGGTCGCGCCTGCCTCCCGCGTCTGGCTTGTCGAAGTCAACCCGACGGTGCCGCCGTCTCTTGTTCCAACCCTTGAAGCGCTTCGGCGGAAGACGGTCGAGCAGCAGTTCCCTCGGATCCGGGTGGCGCGCTTCGAGTAGCCGGCTGGCAGCGGGGACAGAAATACGTCCCTCGTTGCGCGACAACAATCCGCTCGATCGGCGTCCTGCAGCGCGGGCACGGCTCACCGCGGCGAGCATGGACACGCGGCAGCGCGGCATCGGGCGCCGCTCTGCCATTTCGCACTTTCGCCACCCCCTCAGTCACAGCGAGCGCGACTACGGCTTGCGCCTCGCGGAGCAGCGCAGCGGCCTCCGCATCGCTGAGGCTGGACGCTGCCCGCAGGGGGTGGATCCCGGCCGCATGCAGCGCCTCGTCCGCGTAGATATTGCCGATCCCGCTGAGGACCGCCTGATCGAGCAGCACCGCTTTGATCGGCGCTCGCTTGCGCCGCCGCAGCGTCGCCGCAAACTCGCCCGCCTCGATAGTGTCCAGCAGCGCATCGGGGCCTCGCCGCTGCGCCGCTAAGAAGGCGGCGGCCTCCGGCCCGGGCAGCAGGCGCGCCTTCGCGAACGTTCGAACGTCAGAGAGATACAGCCGTGAGCCGTCCTGAAAATGGATGACCAGCCGCGTCGTCTTGTGCGGCAAGGGAGAGTCGAACGCCGGGATCGGATGCCCGCCGGCGAAGCGGCCACCATCGGGATGCTCATAGACAATCTGGCCCGACAGATTCAGGTGAAGGACAAGGCTCCTGCCGTCATCGAAGTCCCAGACGAGGAATTTGGCGACCCGCCGTACTCCGACAATCCGTCTGCCCACGAGCGTCGCGGCATCACCGGCGAGGAACAGTTTCGGCAGCAGGAGGTCGAGAGCAGCGATTGGCAGTCCCACAATCCGCTCGGCAAGCCCGCGGCGGATCGTCTCAACCTCGGGGAGCTCTGGCATTACGCTGCCCGCCGCCGCGCGGCAGGAGGGGTCTGCCGGCGACGGTGAAAGAGATAGTGCTGCGCCCAGCCGGGATTGGCCGGAAACGCCGTGCGGTAAAGGTCGGCGACGCGGAGATAGGTGCGCTCCGTCAGGCTCGTGGTCGGGATCGCCTCGCCAAACAGCGCGCGGGCTGTCGCCCAGATATGCGAATCAACCGGCACCGCCTCGTCGAAGCCGAGCCCATAGAGCAAGACACAATCGGCGATTTTCGGGCCGATCCCCGGGAGCGCCATCAGTTCGGCCCGGGCCTCACGATAGGGAAGCGCTGCCAACCCTTCCAGCCACGCTGCGGGGCGCGCTGCCAGCACGGCGCCTAGCTGGTGCAGCACTCGGCCGCGGTAGCCGAGATCAGCATCGCGCCAAAGCGCGCGCGGGTCCGCCGCAGCGAGCCGCTCCCATGACGGCAGTGCCCAGAAGCGCGTTCCGTCCAGTTCCCCCACCGGTGTCCCATAGGTGGTGGCGAGGCGGTCGAGGGAGCGGGCGATGCGCCCAACATGGTTCGCCGAGGCGATCGCGAAGCTGACGAGCGCGTCGGCGGCAGGCTGGCGGACGACGCGCAAGCCCGGAAATCGGTCGAGGGCGTCGTCAAGGGGAGGAGCGAGGCGGCGGAGCGCCGCGCGCAGAGCGGCGAGGTCGACCTCGAGGCGGAAAAAGCGCGCAACGTCCGCCGCGGTGACCGGAGCGCCGACGCTCTCAACGGTGAGCGCGCCGCGCGCGAAGCGGACACGCCAGACCGCCTGGCCGACAACGCCGACCCAGCAGTCTCCCTCCCGCCGCCAGCGAAATACCTGCCCGCTGGTAAGGGTCGCAGCGAGGTCGAGGGCATCCTCCGGGACGGGGAGCGTGACGCTAGCCATGGACCGGGGTCATCTCGTCCCAGTTTTTCCCCGCTTTGACCTCAACCTGCAAGGGAACGGAGAGGGGGAACGCATGCTCCATCACCTCACGGACAAGCGCCGCGACCTCCTTGAGCCGGTGTTCGTCAATCTCCAGCACAAGCTCATCGTGGACCTGCAGCAGGAGCCCGCAGTCGATCTCCCGGCGGCGCAGTTCTTCGTGCAGCCGGATCATCGCGATCTTGATGATGTCGGCAGCCGTGCCTTGGATTGGCATGTTGATGGCGGTGCGCTCAGCAGCGCCGCGGACCGAGGGATTGGGGCTGAGAATTTCCCGCTCGGAGAAGAGCTGATAGCGGCCGGTGAGCGTTTGGACTCGTCCCTGACGCGCCTCCGCCTTTGTCCGTTCGAGGTACTCCTTGATCCCGGGGTAGGTCTCGAAGTAGGTGCGGATGAACTCCGCCGCCTCCTTGCGCGACAGCTCGGTCCGCTCGGCAAGCCCGAAGTCGCTGATCCCGTAGATGATGCCGAAGTTGGTCGTCTTCGCAACCCGCCGCTGGTCTGGGGTCACGTCCTCGAGCGGGACGCGGAAAATCGCCGCCGCCGTCGCCGCGTGGATATCCTCACCCCGCTCGAACGCTTCAACCAGCCGCGGATCCCGCGACATATGGGCGAGGACGCGCAGCTCGATCTGGGAGTAGTCAGCAGAGAGCAGCACCGCTCCGGGCCGTCCGGCGATAAAGGCTTGGCGGATGCGGCGGCCGAGGGGGGTGCGGACCGGGATGTTCTGCAAGTTCGGTTCGGATGAGCTGAGGCGGCCCGTCCGCGCAACGGTTTGGTTGAAGTTGGTGTGGATCCGGCCCGTCTTCGGATTAATCAGGGCGGGAAGGGCATCGACATAGGTCGCCTTCAGCTTGGTCAGCTGGCGGTACTCGAGGATCTGCTCAACGACCGGATGAAGCCCGCGCAGCTCCTCGAGCACTTGCGCATCGGTGGAGTAGCCGGTCTTAGTGCGGCGCGCAGAGGGAAGCTTCAACTCCTCGAACAACACCGCGCCGAGCTGCTGCGTCGAGTTGATGTTGAAGCGGTGCCCGACCGACGAGTAGATCGCCGCTTCGAGTTCGAGGATCTTCTCCGCGAGTTCACGCGAGAGCGACCGCAGGAGAGCGGTATCGACGGCGATGCCGCATCGCTCCATCGCCGCCAGCACCGGCACAAGCGGCATCTCAATGTCGTAAAACAGCTGGCTCAGCCCCTGCGCCTCGATCTCGCGGGCGAGCACGTCGCGGCAGCGCGCGGTCGCGATGACATCGCGAGCAGCGTACGCCGCCGCCGGCTCGATAGCGACCTCCGCCATCGAGATCTGCTTCGCCCCTTTGCCGATCAAGTCGCTGATCGGCGTCATCTCCATGCCGAGCTTTGCTGCCGCAAGCTCTTTGAGCCCGAGCGCCCGCTCATTGAGCAGGTAGGCGGCGATCATCGTGTCGAAGCGCAGGCCGGCGACCTCGACGCCATGTTCTGCGAGCACGATCAGGTCGTATTTGCCGTTATGGGCGATTTTCGGCTTAGCCGGATCGGCCATCACCGGCTTAAGACGGGCGACAACAAGGTCAAGGGGCAGCTGCCCTGCCGCCGCGGACGGCGCGAGCAGAGCGGCAGCGGGCCCGTGCTTGGCAGGCACCACCTGCAGCGCCGGGCCGTCGACATGCCCGACGGGGATGTAGAACGCCTCGTCACCCGGCAGCGGGAGGAGCGCGATCCCGACGAGGCGCGCCTGCATCGCCTCCCGACTGTCCGTCTCGGTGTCGAGCACAATCTCCTCCGCCGAGGCCAGTATCCGCTCCAATCGTTCCAAGTCGGCTTCGGTGCGGACAATGGTGGGGGGCGGCGCACTGCCTGCCGCCTGCGCCGCCGCCGGAAACATCGCCAGCTGCACCTCAGAGCGCGCACGCTCGCTCAGGCCCGGAAGCGTCTGCACCCGCCCCAGCAAGCTCCGAAACTCCATCTCCCGGAAAAACTCGGTGATCTTCGCGAGATCGAACGGGCCCACCGCGCTCGCGTCAAGGTCCAGGGTGACCGGCGCATCGCGCACGATCGTCGCAAGGCGCTTTGAGAAGAGGACGTTGTCGCGATGGGCCGCGAGAGCCTCCCGAATGCGGGTAGGGGTGACCTCCTCGAGATGATCCAGAATTCCCTCGACAGAGCCAAACTGCTGGAGCAGCTTCGCCGCAGTCTTTTCCCCGATCCCCGGGACCCCCTTGAGATTGTCAGAGGGGTCGCCGACGAGCGCTTTCAAATCCGGAATTTGGTGCGGCGCAATCCCGTAGCGCTCGCGGATTGCCGCCGGCGTGTACAGCACCGTGTCGGTGAACCCCTTTCGGCTCGTGAGCACCGAGATATGGTCGTCGATCAGCTGAAAGGTATCCTGGTCGCCGGTGACAATGATGGTGTCGAGACCGCGCTCTTCAATCTGGCGGCTGAGCGTGCCGATGATGTCGTCGGCCTCGTAGCCTTCGGCCTCGTAGTAGGGGATGCCAAAAGCGGTGACAAGCTGGCGCACGCGGGGGATCTGAGCGCGCAAGTCAGGGTCGCCGGCAGGGCGGTTCGCCTTGTAGTCGGCATACTCTGCATGCCGAAACGTCGGCGCCGGCAGATCGAACGCGAACGCAAGGTAGCTCGGCTGATAGTCGGCGAGGAGGCGAAGCAGCATCGTCGCGACCCCAAACACGGCGCCCGATGGTTCGCCAGTGCGCTGCACGGTGAGGGGCGGCATTGCGTGATATGCCCGGTGAACCAACGCATGACCATCAAAGAGCAGGAACAGACCGGGACGATCCGCCATGCACGAGCCTCCTCCGCGGGCTGGATGAAGTATAGTCCGCCGGCCGGCACCCTCTGCCTCGCTTCCGCGCAGCGCAGGGAGCAGAAAAGCGCTCGCTATTGCTGAGAGCGGCCGGGACGCGCGGAGACCTTCCTGCGCTGGGCAGGCGCATCGGCCTGCGCTGCCGGCTGCCGGCGGCGCAGGCGCCGCTGAGCGGGGTCTGAGGGTGACCCCACGTGTGCTGGCGCGCGAAGAGGACGCAGCCGCTGCAGCACCCGACCATCCGGAGCGAGCAGCGCAATCTCCGCCTCGTCCGAGGAGCGCCGCTCCGGCTGCCACGGAGGGAGGGCTTCCTCGTGCTCGACGCCGATCAAGAGATAGCCAGGCTGAATGCGCTTGTCACCCCGGAGGGTGATCCGACTGAATGGCTCCAGCTCGCTCGCGGCGACAAGACAGACATTGGGGGCAACACCGAACCGCTCCAGATAGCGCGCCGCCGCCGCGTCGATCCGGTCGGCGAGCGGCACCATGCGGTTAGGCTCGTACCACAGCAGTCCCATCTCTACCATTTGGCGCTCCTAAGAACATTTGTTCGAATTCTAGCGAAGCGAGGCCGGCCCCGCAAGCGCTCTCCGTTCTGATATGCTGGTTGCCCGCGATCACTCCCTAGGGAGGAGCCGTCCGTGGACCGGGAAGCGCTGAAAACTCGCGTGCTCGAGGCGATCGACCGCGAAGGAGAACGGGCGATCGCTCTCACCAAGGCGATTGGACGCGAGGCAGAGCTCGGCTATAAGGAGGAGCGGACTGCCGCCAAAGTGCGCCGCGCGTTTGAGGCGCTGCAGCTTCCCTACCGGGCTGGTCTCGCCCTCACGGGGGTCAAGGCGGTCCTGCGCGGCGCGCGGCCCGGACCGACGGTCGCCATTCTCGGCGAACTGGACGGTCTGCCCATTCGCGAGCATCCGGATTGGAACCCGGAGACGGGCGCCGTTCATGCGTGCGGGCACAATGCGCAGATCGGCTCTCTCATCGCTGCCGCCAGCGGCCTCCTCGAGGTGCGGGAGCATCTTGCCGGCAACGTCGTGTTCTTCGCAGTGCCGGCCGAGGAGGCGGTTGAAGTCGAGTGGCGCCTGAGCCAGAAAGCGGCAGGAAGGATCGAATTCCTCGGCGGCAAGGCAGAGCTGATCCGGCTTGGGGAGTTTGACGACATTGACCTCGCGATGATGGTCCACACCAGCCCGCAAGCGAGCGACGGGCTGCTTGTCACCAGCGACACGTCGAACGGCCACGTGATCAAGTTCGTCCGGTTCCTCGGCAGGAGCGCGCACGCGGCCGGTGCTCCCCACCACGGCATCAATGCCTTGCGTGCCGCCATGCTCGCCCTGATGGCGATCGACGCCCAGCGCGAGACGTTCAAGGACGCCGACACCGTCCGGATCCATCCCATCCTGACGAAAGGGGGCGATGTCGTCAACGCCATCCCCGCTGATGTGCGCTTGGAGAGCTTCGTCCGCGGCAAGACTGTCGACGCAATCGACGATGCCAACCGCAAGTTCGATCGCGCGATGCGCGCCGGCGCGCTTGCGCTCGGCGCGGCGGTGGAGATCACCACCCTGCCGGGGTACCTCCCGCTCCACCAGAACCAAGCGATGCTCGACCTGTTCCGCCACAACGCCGCGCGGATTGTCGGGGCCGCACAGGTTGGGCGCAAAGGCCATATCGCCGCCGGCACCGACATGGGCGATGTCTCTCAGATCATGCCCGCCATCCACCCGTCGGCCGCGGGCGCCGCGGGCACCGGCCATGGCGCCGACTACCGCATCGAAAACTACGAGCACGCGGTGCTCAACCCGGGGAAGGCGCTGGCGCTCACCGCGCTCGACCTCCTCCTCGACGATGCCGCCAAAGCGCGCGAGATCCTCGCCCGCGACCGCCCGCGGATGTCGAAAGAGGAGTATCTCGCCTTCCTCCGCCAGATGGACCGCATTCAGCTGTTCCGCGAATAATCGGTCGAACCGCGCTGCTCTGGGAGGCTCGCTCCGTGGCGAGTGTGGAAACCTTCTCGCCCGCAATGCTGGAAACATATTTTCGCTCGCGCCGCCTTGCCTATCAGCGCGACGCAGACGGGGATTACCGCGTTGCGTTCGCCTACGACGAGGAGCTCGGCTGTGCCCTTGACTGCTGGTTCCTGATCGGCGGACGCGACCGGCAGATCCTCGCCTTCCGCGCCGTCGGGCTGCGGCCCATTCCCCGTTCCGAGTTCAGCCGCGTGATAGAACTCTGCAACGAGTGGAACCGGGACCGCCGCTGGCCGAAGGCGTATCTCTACGCGCGCGCCCCCGATGACCCTGAGGGAGCAATCTACCTCGAAGAGAATATCGACCTCGCTCCCGGCATCCATCAGGACCTGCTCGACGACTGGCTCGACACCATGCGGTCGGCGGCGGTGGAGTTCTGGATCTGGGCGCACCGGGAGAAAGGCCTCTAGGAAGAGCGGCGGCAAGAGCGGCGCTTTCGGCTCTCGCGCCTCAGGCGAGGAAGCGGATTGTCCGAAAGAATCGCTCCCTCGGTTATTAACCCCTTGGAATCGGCATGTTCTCTCGAGTAGGCTCCCGGTGGCATCCCCTCGCAGCTCAGGAAGGCACCGTGTCGGCGCGGAGCAGTGCTATGCCGAACCAATCCTCGCATCTCGCGCCTCCTCGAGCGCTCACTGTAGTCGCAACCGTCACTCCCGCATTCCTCGCCGATTTCGAGAGCGCGCTTGCCCCGTTCTCGCCCCCGACTTGGCGCGTGAACTACGTGGTCCGCAATCTCGGGCCAGCGGAGTGTCCCACCTTCGATGTTGTCCTCCTCGTCGATGGGGCTCCGCTCGAGCGCCACCGCTATCCGTCGGGACTGGACGCCGGCCGCGCGCTTGCGAGCTATTTCCGCCTTCCGGCTCGGCTGCTCGACGAGGGGCGCGCGACGATCGCCGTTCGGGTCGAGAGCCCGAGCGGGGTCCCATGCTGTCAAGCGGCTGCCACCTCGCCGCCGAGCTGAGGCCTGCTCTCTCGGTTGTATGACATGTCGAATACTGGCCCGACGGCGGTGATATAATCGTCGGGATGACGTTTACCGACAGCAGGCACCTTGGTCCCGCGCACCGGACACGTTCGTCCACTCAGCGCCACCTTGCCGCTCGTCGCGCTTCCACATGCAGGGGGAATGGATGACTCGACCCACCACGCTCGGCCAGCTCCGCGCGAGCGGGTATCAACCTCGTTCGGTCAAGGAGGAGATGAGGAACAACCTCATCGCCAAGCTTCGGGCTGGAGAAACGCTCTTCCCCGGGATCTACGGCTACGAGGAAACGGTCATCCCGCAGATCGAGAGCGCGATCCTCTCCGGCCATGACATTGTGCTGCTTGGAGAGCGTGGCCAAGCGAAAACGCGCATCGCGCGCAGCCTCGTTCAGCTCCTCGATGAAGAGATCCCGGCCATTGCCGACACCGAACTGCACGAGGACCCCTTCAACCCGATCACCGCGCAGGGGCGTCGGATTGTCGAGGAGATGGGGGACGACACCCCTATCGTCTGGATCCCGCGGGATCGCCGCTACGGCGAGAAGCTCGCAACGCCCGACACCACCATCGCCGACCTGATCGGCGAGGTCGACCCGATCAAGGTCGCGGAGGGCCGCTACCTCTCCGACGAATACGTGATCCATTACGGGCTGATCCCGCGCACAAATCGCGGCATCTTCTGCATCAACGAGCTGCCCGACCTCGCCGAGCGGATCCAGGTCGGCCTGCTGAACATCATGGAAGAGCGCGATGTCCAAATTCGGGGCTACAAAATCCGCCTTCCGCTCGATCTGTTCGTGGTCGCCAGTGCCAACCCCGAAGACTATACCAACCGCGGCCGGATCATCACGCCGCTCAAAGATCGCTTCGGCTCCCAGATCCGCACTCACTATCCGCGAACGCTCGAGCACGAGATCGACATCATGGAAGCGGAACGCCAAACCTTCCCCTCCGAGGGATACGAGCTTGTCGTTCCGCGCTACATGAAGGAGATCATCGCCGAGTTCACGCACCTCGCGCGTAAGAGCCCCGACATCAGCCAGCGCTCCGGCGTCTCGGCGCGGGTATCGATTTCGAACTACGAGAACCTCCTGTCGAGCGCGTTTCGCCGCTCGGTACGGCTCGGGGAACGCCAAGTGACGCCCCGGATCAGCGACCTGCCGGCAATCCTCGCCTCAACCACCGGGAAGATCGAGCTCGAGTCGTCCGGTGACCAGCGAGAAGAGAAGGTCGTCGACAAGCTGATCCAAGGCGCGATCCTTAATGTCTGGAAGCGCTACTTCTTGCTCCAGGAGTTCGACGACGTCATCCAGCGCTTCGAAAATGGCCTGACAGTCGAGGTGAGCGACTCCGCCCCCTCGATGTCGTACGTTCAGCAGCTGAGCGATGTCCAGAGCCTCAAGAGCGCCGTCGCCAAACTCGGCGCCACCGGCTCGCCAGCGAGCATTGCCGCTGCAGTTGAGTTCATCCTCGAAGGTCTCCACCTTAACCGCAAGCTGAATAAGGACCGCGTTGCGGGCGCGCTCCGGTACCGGAGGTAAGCCATGCCCTACACCTTCAAGTATTCGCGCTGGGATGGAACGCAGCGGGTCGCGCCGTTCGATGCCGAGGACCTGCTCGAAGCGATGGCCGACGACCTGATGGCGGATGGCGACCTGAAGCGGGCGCTTCGGAAGCTGATGCACTGGGGCGGCGAGAACCGGTTCGGCGAAAAGATCATGGGGCTCCAAGACCTGATCGAACGGCTGCGCCAGCGCCGCCGCCGTGAACTCGACCGCTACGACCTCGGCTCGGTCGTCGACGAAATTCGCGAGCGCTTGGAGCGCATCAAGCAGCTTGAGCGCGAAGGAATCCAGCGCAAGCTCGACGAAGCGCGGGGCATCTCCCAGCGCGGTGACGCGCCCTCACCCGACAGGAGCGAGGAGCCGACGGCAGCCGACGACCTCGAGGCACTCCAAGGGTTGGAAGGGATGTCGGGCGAGCGCGCCGACGAGGGCGAAGACGGCACCCGCGCCGCCGCCGGCGGAGAGGAGAGCGGCGGCAGCCGCCAGCGCGGCAATCGATCGGCAGGCGGCCAGCACGGCAGCCAAGGCGGCCAGCCCGGCGCGCCGAGCGGCAGTCCCGATGCCTTCCGGGAGATGCTCGAGCGGCTGGCGCAGCGCAAGCTCGAGTATCTCGACCAGCTGCCCAGCGACCTCGGCGGTCAGATCAAAGCGCTCTCCGAATACGAGTTCATGGACCCGACCGCGCGCCAGCAGTTCCAAGAGCTGCTCGAAATGCTGCAGAAGCACATGCTGAACAACATGTTCCGCGGCATGCAGCAGGCACTTCAGAGCATGACGCCCCAGCAGCGCCAAGGGCTGCGCGACATGCTGCGCGATCTCAACCAGATGCTGCGCGACGCGGCGATGGGGCAGCGCCCGAACTTTGAGCAGTTCATGCAGCGCCACGGCCACTTCTTCCCGCCCGGGATCTCCAGCCTCGAAGAGCTGCTGGAGCATCTCGCCCGGTCGATGGCGCAGATGCAGTCGCTTCTCAACAGCATGTCGCCTGAGCAGCGAGAGCAGCTGCAGAGCGCTATGGAAGGGCTGCTCAGCGACCCCGAACTGCGCGAGCAGCTCACCGAGCTCTCGCTGATGCTCCAGCAGCTGATGCCTGGCCAGTTTCTGCCCCAGCGCTATCCCTTCCGGGGCGACGACTCGCTCACCTTTGAGCAAGCGATGCGCCTGATGGAGCAGCTGCAGGAGATGGACGAACTGGAGCGCGACCTCAAGTCCGTCCGTGACTACCAAGACCTCGAGGCGATTGACCCGGACCGGGTGCGCGAACTGCTCGGCGAGGAAGAAGCCACCGGCCTCGAGGACCTGCGGTCGCTCGCCCAGACCCTAGAAGAGGCGGGGCTGGTTGAGCGCCAAGACGGCAAACTGCAGCTCACTCCCCGCGCGATCCGCAAGATCGGCGACAAAGCGCTGCGCGACATCTTCAGCAACCTGAAGCGCAACGGCTTCGGGAACCATCAGGTGCGCGAGCAGCGGGGCGTCGGCGGCGAGCGGCTGGACGAGACCAAGCCGTATGAATTCGGCGACCCGATGCAGATTGACATCGGCCGCACCGTCATGAACAGCGTCATCCGCTCTGGCAGAGGGACGCCGCTTCGTCTTCATCCCGAGGATTTCGAGGTCTACCGCAACGAACTCGCCACTCAGTCGGCGACGGTGCTGCTCCTCGACATGAGCCGCTCGATGCTGCTGCGCGGCTGCTTCCTCGCCGCTAAGAAAGTGGCGATGGCGCTCGAGAGCCTGATCAAAACCCAATACCCCAAGGACCAGCTGCTCGTTGTCGGCTTCTCCTACATCGCCCGTGAACTGAAGGCCGACACCCTCACCTCCCTCTCTTGGGAGGAGTACGAGTACGGCACAAACCTCCAGCACGGCCTCCAGCTCGCCCGCGAGTGGCTTGCAAAGTCACGCTCGGTCAACAAGGAGATCATTGTCATCACCGACGGCGAGCCGACAGCGCACTTCGAGGGTCCCCGCGTCTCCTTCGCCTATCCGCCGACCTTCCGCACCATTCAAGAGACACTGAAAGAAGTGCGCCGCTGCACGAAGGAGCGGATCGTCATCAACACCTTCATGCTCGAAACAGGCGAATATTTGATGAGCTTTGTCGAGCAGATGACGAAGATCAACCGCGGTCGCGCCTTCTACGCCACGCCCGATAAGCTCGGCGAGTACGTCCTCGTCGACTACGTCACCAACAAGAGCAAGCGCATCCGCTAGCGCCGCCGCGGGAGAGGGAGACGCCAGCGACTGTTGACGCTCCCCCTTCTTTTCCGCGACCCTTCCGCTCGGCGAATTTCGGGAGGGCAAGACGGCATGAGCGAAAAGGAGATCATCAATCCCGGCTGGGAGCATTTCCGAAAGCTAACCTTCTCCCCCGCCGTCCGGCGCGGCAACTTGCTCTTCATCTCCGGCACCACCGCCACCGACGACGAAGGCAATCTCGTCGGCGAAGGCGATATCGTCGCTCAGACGCGCCAGATTTTCCTCCGCATCGGCAAAATTCTCGAAGCCGCTGGCGCAACCTACGATGACATTGTCATGACGACAGACTACATCACGACGACCGAAGGGTATCGTGCTACCGCCGACGTTCGCCGAGAGTTCTTCAAGAACGGTTTCCCCGCCTCGACCGGCGTCATCGTCGCCGGGCTCCTCCGCAAAGGCGCCTTGATCGAGATCGACGCCGTCGCTGTTCTGCCGGACTCAAAGTGACCGACGAAAAGTATTTCGAAGACTTTCGGATCGGCGATCGTTTTCGGGTGCCGTCGAAAACCATCAATGAAGCGCACTTTCTGCTCTTCTCGGCGATCACCGGCGACACCCATCCCATCCATTACGACGTCGAATATGCCAAGACCACCCGCTTCGGTCGTCCGGTCGCTCACGGCTACCTTGTCACCGTGCTCACCGCAATGGGCGCGAGCAACCTGAACTGGGCGATCGAGCAGACCATTGTCGCCTTCGTTGAGCAGTCCTCCCGCTTCCTCAAGCCTGTCTTCGTCGGCGACACCCTCACGCCGCAGGGCGAAGTGATCGAATTGATCCCGGGGCGCCGGCAAGGGACAGTGAAGTTTCGAACGTGGGTCACCAACCAGCACGGCGATATCGTCCTCGAAGGGACGCAAACGTATCTCATCAAGCGGCGGCAGCCGCTGGATAGTGCCGCTGACGGGTCGGCGTCGCCCGCGTAGTCCGCGGGCGAGCTGTCAGCTTACCGCGGCTCCGCCCTGACCGTCCTCACCGCTCGACCCCATTCCGCGGGCTGCCGCTCACGCACCGCTTCTCCGGCAAGGCGACTGCCGAGCGGGCGCGATGCAGGCAGCCTTCTCCAAACTAGGGCGCAGAACGCCGGGAAAGCGCCGTCAGCGGCCGGTGAGCCGCCGCCAGAGCGACTTCCCGGCGCCTTTGGCGGCAGGTTCATCGTCCATCAGATGCGCCGGCGCTTCCAGCTCCCAATCGTCAGGACGGCGCGGCGGGGTGTTCTCAGGAGAAGGGGGCGGGCTGGACGCGTGCGGCGCGGCCGCAGCCGGCGCTTCCTGGCCGCGCAGCTGCGCCACCATTCGCCGCAGCGCTTCCAATTCCACTTCCCAGCCGCTGCGGGCCAGTTCCATCCGCTCATTATCGAGGGCAAGCAGGTACGCCTTATGCTTCATCCCGATGTAGGCGCCCTCGAGACGGTTCAGCTGCTTGACGAGCGACTCCTCATCGGTCTCTGCCTCGCCTTGCCGACGAAGCTCCGCGAGGCCGGTGAAGAGCGCGAGCCGCACTCCCTCTTCTTCCGTCAACCCCCGCTCGGCGAAGAGGTCGAGCATGGCGCGGTAGTCCTCTTCAAGGATATCGATCGCAATGCGACGCGCCGGCTGGCCGAGGAGGCTGGCTCGAATCTCGGGTATCTGCACGGGGTCCCTCCTCCGGCATCAGAACTTGCCCTCGTTCAAGAGGTTTTCAATAATCGTACTCGATGCCGGCACACGCATTGATCACCGAAACCGCTCCAGCAACGAGGCACTGGAGCGAAGTGCTCCCGCCCTACCGGGTCATCCTTCATAACGACGACGTCAATTCGATGGACTACGTCGTCGCCGTGCTGCTCCGCGCTATCCCTGGCCTCTCTCCTGAGCAGGCAGTGGCCATTATGCTCGAGGCGCACCATACCGGCCGCGCCACCGTCATCATCTGCCCCTTGGAGCAAGCGGAGCTGTATCGCGACCGGCTCGAGAGCGCGGGGCTCACCAGCACGATCGAGCCCGCCACGTAAGCGCGATGGTCCCCGAGAGCGCCCTTCGCATCCTGCGCGACGCCGAACTGGCCAATCGGCAGCCCGTCCTGTGGGGGTCGAACGGCGTGTGGCTTGTTGAGCTGCTCCATGAGGGAGTAGCAGCAGGACGCGCGATCTACAAGCCGCGCGCCGGCGAGGCGCCGCTGTGGGATTTTCCCGATGGCACTCTCTACCGCCGCGAGTACGCCGCCTACCTGACCTCTCGAGCGCTTGGCTGGGCGTTCGTCCCCCCGACGGTCATCCGCGACGGGCCGCTCGGTGTCGGCTCGGTCCAATGGTATATCGAGCATGAAAGCGGGCTGACCGCTCTCCGGGACTGCCTTCTCGACCAACTCCGGCTCATCGCGCTCTTCGACTACCTGACCAACAACGCCGACCGGAAGGCGGCGCACTGTCTTCTCGACCGCAACGGCCGCGTCTGGGCGATCGATCACGGCCTAACGTTCCACTGCGAGCCGAAGCAGCGCACGGTTCTTTCTCAGTTCTTTGGGAAGCCGGTCCCGGCCGAAGAACTCGCGCGGTTACGGCGATGGCGGAACGACACGGCGGCAGTCACGCGGTTGCGCCGTGCCCTCGGCGACCTTCTCGCCCCCGCAGAGGTGGACGACTTCTTCAAGCGGCTCGACCGCGTGCTCGAGCGCGGGGTCATCCCGGAAGGCCGCGGCAGAAGCGCGTGGTATTGGTGGTAATCAGGGCGCGCGCTGCGGATTTTCGAGCGCGCCCGCGCTCAGCCATTCCGCAAGGTTCAGCAGCCGCGTCGCCACGAAGGCGGTTTCGCCGGGGCGCCGCTCCTTGCGCTCAAACGGCTGCACCTTCCCCTCGAACAGATCCGCGATCCAGAGCTCCAGCCGGTCGCCAGCGGCGCGCACGAGCAGCGGGTCATACGCGCCGAGCGCCACCTCGGTGAGGCTTGCCTTTCCGGTCGCCCAGTCATCAAGCAGCGTCAGCATCCGCCCCGTCGGCACAAAGCCCGGACAGCGGCGCGGCCGGAAGTGACTGAGCACTCGCCCGATAAGCGCAAAGCCGTCGGCCGGCCCATCGAGAGGCACCGGCGGCATCGCGCCGTCCGGACCAGCGAGAAAGGAGGCCCGCACCTCTTCATCGGCTAGCTGATCGCCCAGCGCAACCATCAGGTCATACCACGGTTCGCCGCCGGCGCCCCATGCAATCTCCGGATTGTCCCGAAAGTAGGTGCAGGTCGGCTCGAAGAAGCCCACTTCGTCATGGAAGCAGCGAACGCAGAACCGGTCCACGAGCCGCCGCGGATCAAGCAGAGGGGGAGCAGAGAGAAAGCGAACCAGCCACTCCCCCACCCAGCTGAGCACCCGCGGCGGCTTCGGCCGGGCGGCGCCGCTTGCTAACGAATCGCCAAGGCTGAGCAATGCCCCAACCGTAAGCGCAAGACGCGAGGCAAGCAGCCGGTAGAGGCCGGCAGGATGGGTGAACTGCTCCAAGGAGTACAGTTCGGCTGCGACATAGACCTCTTGCCCCTCGACTCGCCGCCGAAAACGAGGCCGAGGGTCGAGGCCGATCGCCGCACACCACCGATCGAGGAGCCGCCGGACGCGCGGCGGGTCGAGCGCGGTCCAGCTGATCTCGAGCGCCACCTCTTCGCGGACAGCGCCGGGCAGCACGCGGACTGCCCACGCCGGCTCGGCGACCGTCTCCGTCACCCCCCGCTCTTCGAGAAAAACATTCAGTCCCCATGCGCCGAGCAGCTGGTGAGCCGAGTGGATCGGCGGACTGTCGCGATGGCAGCGCGGGCACGCCCCGTTCTCCTCCCCCGCGCGCGACCAACGCCCGCAGTAGAGGCAGAGATGGTCGTGGATCTCCCCTTCTGGACCTGGTGAGGCGAGCATTACCGGATTGTACTTCCTCTCCGAGGAAGAAGATGCGCTCGTCTGCGCGCGGAAACAGAAAGCGGGCCGACCGCCAGCGGAACTGTTGCGCTGGGCGCCGCCCGCTCTCAGAACAGCGCCGGTCAGTTACGCGGCAAGCCGCGCTAGGTCGCGATCCAGCGCGCGCTCGATCGCGTCAAGGAGTGCCAACGTCTTGGCGCGGCGCTCTTTCCAATCGATCTCAACCGGCTTCACGCCAGCCTGAACAAGCGCCTCGCGGATCACATTCCGCGCCTCGGCCTTGCCAAGTTGATCGACTAGATCGAGATACCGCTGCGCCCGTCCCTCAGGACGCTCCATGGTTGCATCAGCCATGAGACGTTCTCCCTGAACCAGTCGAGAGGTTTACCAAATCCTATCGATTTCTTCACTGCAGCTCTGTTAGTGGCTCGATGGACTTCTGTTAGCGCTGTGTTAGAACGTCAATCGACAGTAACTTCCGGCAGGCGCCAGGCCGGCGAAGGCCTCGGGATGCAAGATTTCAGCGACAAGCTCCAGGCTGTCCACGATCCGCGGTCCCGGACGGCTGAGATACGAGTTCCCGTCGACGACGTAGACACGACCCGCGCGCACTGCCGGCACCGCTTCCCAGCCGGCAGGCCAGCGCACCCGCCGCGCTTCGGTCATTGACCGCGCGAGATCAAAGCCGCACTGCGCAATGATGATCACCTCAGGCGCGAACGCAAGGACCTCCTGCCAGTCCACCACCGTCGCATCCTGCCCTGGCCGGCCGACGTGATCGTCCCCGCCTGCGAGATGGACGATTTCCGGCGTCCAATGACCAGCCCGATAGGGCGGGTCGAGCCATTCCAGCACGACAGTCCGCGGGCGGACGCGCAGGCCCGCGGCGATCGTCGCGACGCGGCCAATCCGACGGTATGCCTCGTCGACCAGCGCGCACGCGCGCTCTTCGGTTCCCGTGACGCGCCCCACCAGCAGGATGTTGTCGAGCACATCGTGCAGATGGTGCGGATTGAGCGACACTATCTGGGGATCGCCGAAGGACGGGGCGGCAACGCAGACGCGATCGAAGGAGACCGCACAGACATCGCAGACCTGCTGCGTCAAGATCAGGTCGGGACGGAGTGTTTCGAGCAAGGCGCGGTCGAGGTCGTAGAGGGTCCCCTCGTTCTGCAGCGCGTCGCGCACGGCGATATCGATCTCAAGCGCGGTGAGCGACTCGTGCTTCACCAGACTGTACGTTGCGCGCGGTTTGGTGGCGGCCGCTTCGGGGTAGTCGCACTCGTGCGTGACTGCCACGAGACGATCGCCAAGACCAAGGGCATAGACAATCTCAGTCGCGCTCGGCAGTAACGAGACAATTCGCTGGGGGACCATCCTCGTGCCTCCTTTTTTCAGCCTACCCGAGATGCGGGATAGCGCGCGAATCGTGCCACGGTGTAGGATGGCACGCTGAGGAAGGACGATGCGGCACGACGTTTTCGGGCTCGGCTGGTTCGTGCGCCGGTCGCCGGAGCCGGCCGTGCTGCGGCACTTCTACGGCGAGATCATCGGCCTGCCGACGCTCCGCGAAGGCGAGGTCAGCGCCTATTGGGCAGGCGAGACGATGGCGCTCGAAATCGCCCCCGGCGGCCGGATTGCGCCGACGTACCGTGACCGTGCCGAGGCACCGTGCGTTCCGGTCTTCCGCGTCGTCTCGATGAACCGGATTGTGGAACGACTGAAGAGCGCGGGCGTCACGTTCCTGAACGAGCCGTTCGAGCGTCCGCACTCTGTTTTCGCCTACTTTCTTGACCCGGCTGGGAACGTCACGGGCTTGGCCGAACGGCGGCGGACCAGCCCGCGGCCCGAAGATATCGAGGCATGGCGCCGATGGGATAGCGGCCGGCTGACCATCCCGGGGGTCGGTGCTCTCCCGCCTCATCTGCTGCCGCTCGGCTGGGTGGTGCTCCGCTGCGCCGATGTCGAGCGGGTGGCGCAGTTTTTCCGCGACGTCGTCGGCCTCGAGGTGTCGCACCGAACGAAGGACTCCGTCGTTTTCGTCGCCGGCGAGATGACGCGGATCGAAATCGCGCCGGGCGGGACCCCTCAGCCCCTGCCGGCCAGCCACGCCGATGTCACCGACACCTTTGTGCTGCGCGTCGCCGATGCCGATCGCTGCGCCGCCGAATTCCGCAGCGCCGGAGCGCAGGTCGTTACTCCGCCGTTCGATGTTCCGCACGGCCGGGTCGCCTACTTTGCTGACCCGGAAGGACACCTCTTTGGGATCCAGAGCCGGCTCCCCTCTTCTCCGCGGCCAGAAGATCGCGAGGCGCTCGCGCGCTTGGAACGACTGCGACGGAGCGGCTGACCCACCTTCGGATCCTTCGCCCTCTCCGGCAGCGTGACTTCGCGCTGCTCGCCTTCGCGTGGACAGTTTCCCTCCTCGGCGATGGGTTCTTTCACGTCGCGCTTGCGTGGCAGGTGTACCTTCTCGACAACGACCCGGCAGCGCTCGCGCTTGTCGGCTTTGTCCTGTCGGCCTCGATTGTCGCTTCCGCGCTTGTCGGCGGCCTAGTCGCTGACCGGAGCGATCCGCGCGCAGTGCTGATCGCGGCCGACCTCGTGCGCGGCGCGGCGACCGGCGCGATGGGGCTGCTCTCCGCCGGCGGTCTGCTCGAGGTGTGGCACATCGCCGTGCTGATGATCCCGATGGGGGTCGGCACGATGCTGTTCAACCCGGCAGCGTTCGCCATCCTGCCGCGCATCGTTCCCGCCGACGACTTGCCGCAGGCGAATGCCCTGCGCTCAACCATTCGGCCGATGATGATGACGCTGATCGGTCCTGCGCTCGGCGGGCTCATTGTTGGGAGCGCAGGACCGGCAGCTGCAATCCTGCTCGACGCTGGCACTTTTTTCATCTCCGCGGGAGCAGTGCTCTGCATGCGAAAGCTCCCCGCCGGGACGAGGGCGAGGGCGGGCGGGCGCGCCGTGCTGAACGAACTAGTCGGCGGGTTCCGCTATGCTTGGCGGGAGCGCTGGCTGTTCATCGCGCTCGCGAGCGGCACCCTGACCCTCGTCTTCTACGACGCCCCCGTCCAAGTGCTGGTGCCGTACCGGGTGAAGAACGATCTCGGCGCGGGGGCAGAAGAGCTCGGGCTCATCTACGCAGCGGGCGGCGCTGCGGCGGTTATAACGGGCATCCTCATTGCCCAGAGCGGGCTCCCGGCGCGGCTGGTTACGGCGATGTACTGGTCGTGGGCGTTCAGCATGCTCTCGCTGGCCGCCTACGGCGGGGCGAGCACCGTCTGGCACGCAGCGCTCGCCAGCGTATTCGCTCAGTCGCTTTTCACATTTGCGATGGTCGCCTGGTTCACCCTGCTCCAGCGGCGCGTCCCGCAGGAGCTGCTGGGGCGCATTTCCAGCCTTGACTGGCTTTTTTCGACAGCGCTCTCCCCCTTCTCCTACCTCTTGACCGCGCCCGCTGCTCAACTGTTCGGCGCCTCCGGAACCCTCATTGGCGCCGGCATGCTCGGTTTCGCGATGACGCTGCTGCTGTGGACGCTGCCGGCAGCGCGCACCCCAGAACGGTCTGCCGTCCGCGCGTAAAGGGTGGCGGCGGCATAGGGAAGTAGGCCGGACAGCCGCCGTAAGGCCCGACCGCGGGGTGGGCATCATGCGGCTGCGCCGGAAAACGAGCGTCGGCAGAAGGAGCACCCCTGCCGCGCCCTTCCGCCGCCCGGGGCGCTTAGAGCAGAGAGGAAGCACGGGCGCGCTCGGCGGCGCTGCTTATCGACCGTCCTCCCGAGTATGGCGGAGGGCGACGAAGGCCCAGACAGCGCCGGCACCGAGCACAGCGGCGATCAGGAGGAAGGGCGCGCCGAGCCAGAAGAGCGCGGCCACTGCCGAGCCCGCGAGCGGACCGCTCGCCAGCCCCAAGGAGCCGGCCATCTGGGCGACGCCAATCGCGCCCGCGCGCCGCTCGGGTCCGCCGATCCGCGCCGCCAGCACGTTGATCAGAGGCAGCGCGCCGCCGACGAACAGCCCCATCACCACGCGGCCGACCCCGAGTTGCCAGCTGGACGAGGCAAACGCCAGCGGCGCCGAAGCGAGCGCGGCGCCGGCGAGAGCGACGACCAGCACCGTCCGCTGGCCGATCGTGTCGCTGAGCCGGCCGGAGACAACAGCCGAGACGGTGCTCGCCGCCGCCGCAAGCCCAAAGATCACGCCGACGGTGAACGCGACCGATCCTCCTTCATGGAGCGACTCGACAAAGAGCGAGAGGACCGACTGAAGCCCGCCATTCGCGAAGTAGACCCCGAACGCGACCGCAACGACCGACAAGAGAGCGGGGGTCGTCAGCAGGATCCGAACATCTCCGAGCACTGTCTGTTCCTGACGGCGCGTCGCGACGCGTCCGCTGTGGCGGACAACCAGCAGGACGAGCAGACCGGCCGTGAGCTGACAGAGCGCCGTGACGAGAAAAGCGAGACGATAGCCGACTGCCTCGGCGAGGATGCCCCCCAGAAGCGGGCCAACACTCGCCCCACCGTAGACCGCCATCTGCATCAGTCCGAGCGTCGTCCCCAGCCGCGCCGGCGGCGAGACGGCGGCAGCCAAGGCGACAGCGGGGCCCATATTCCCGCCGACAACCCCTTGGACAATCCGGAAGGCCAGCAACCAGAGCGCGTTCGGCGCGAACGCCATCAGCGCGACCGCGAGGCCGCCAAGCAGCTGGGCGCGAACCAGCATCAGCTTCGGACCAAACTTGTCGCCTAGCGACCCCCAGAACGGCGAGGCCAGCCCGGCGAGGAGCGGCGTGATGCCGAAAATGACGCCGCTCCAGAGCGCCTGCTCTGCGGCAGTCGGCACGCCCAGCTCCCCCAAATAGAGCGGGAGGAACGGCACGAACATGCTGAACCCAAGGACTGCCACAAACTGCGAGGCAAAGACCGCAGCAAAACTGACCCGCCATCCCTCAACCGCTGGCGGCGACGACGAGGAGACCGGCGCGCGCACCCTCACGGCAGCACTCCCCAATGCACAAGGACACTCTCTCCCGTCTCGGCCGGCAGACGGGGCCCCGCGGGAGGATGGTACAGCCCGACTACGAGCGCGTACTCGCCGGCAATTCCCGCTGGGGCGACAAGCCGATGGCGGTCGATGATAATCTCGCCCGGTGCCCAGCCGCGCGTCGGGGCGGTGCCATTGGCGGGGCGGGAGTCGTGTTGTGCCACCGGCCGGCCGTCGGGGCCGACAAGGTGGACAAAGACTGCAAGATCCTCGTCAAGAGGAGCTGCCGTTTGCCAGAGCAGCTCTACCTCCATCTCGCGCCCGAGCGCACCGGACGGAAGCACCTGGCTCTCCGGGCCGAACACGGTCGCGCCAATGAGGCGGATAGCGCTGCCGAACCGAACGTTGAGCAGAGTGGCGGGTGTTGGCACATCAGCCGCCGGAGCGCGGCCGATCACATTAACCTCACCCAGCCGCGTCGTGCCGAAGGGGCCGGCAACCTCCACTGCGAGGCGGCCGCGCTCGCGGAGGATGACCTCGCGCACCTCGCGGATCGGCTCATGTAGGCGGCCCTGCGGGGGCCGAGCGCGGCTCGCCGCGCCTCCGATACGGAGGGTGACTTCCGGCATCTCCTCGCTTGCGGGAAGCCAATAGAGGCTGACCAGCACCGCCTCGCCGACATGATAGGGTCCTTCTCCGAACTCGGCGCCAAGCAGCTGGAGTCCGGGCGCAACCGTGCGGCGGAGAGGCCGACCGATGGCGAGGGAGTCTGGAGGGAGGGGCGTGCGGGCGGGCTGCACTTCGATCTCCCCGAGGTCGAGCTCCGGCGCCGGGGGAGCGCCGGGGCGGACAGCGGAGAGGAGCGCAGTGCCGTCAGAAAGCGAGAGCAGTAGCCGATAGCGTCCCGGCGGGGTCGCCGGCAGCACAAGCACTGCGCGCCGGTCGACCGTTGCGGCGCGCTCCGTCATCACGCGCGTGTCGTGGTGCGCCCACGTCACCCCGCGCGCATCCGCCAAGCGAAGATGCGCCGTCGCTGGACTGGGAGCAGCACCCCAGACCAGTTCTACCGGCACGGCTCCTTTCCCTGCTTCCACCGGCGCCGGGTCTATCGCGGCGCTGACGAGGAGACGGTCGCCGAAGCGAACGTCCCGCGCCCGAACGTCCGGCGCCTCGCCCGCTTGGGCAAAGAGGAGCCGATGATCGCCGTACCAGTCGGCTGAAATGAGAAACAACTGCTCGGAGAAAGCGCGCTCGAGCCGGCTCTCCAGCTGGCGGCCGAGGCGCTGGTAGGCAGGCAGCCAGACCCGCCGGCCGGCTGTCCATGCCGCAAGGTCGCGCTCCATCGCTGCGGGGTCCGCAGCCCACAGCTCCGCCGGCACGAGCCGCGCCTCCGGAGGCGGCCGTCGGTCGTACAAGCGGAGGTACCCCACTTGCCACGGGTAAACCGCGAGGTACAGGTCGGAGGGGTGAGCGAGCCGCTCAATAACGCGGATCATCGGGCGGGGGTCATCCGCAGGGCGCTGAGCGAGCGCGGCCCAAACTCCTGCCGACGAAGCGGCAAGGAGAAGAGCCGCTGCTGCTCCGCCGAGCACGAAGATGACCGGCCGCGCGCCGAACTGCGGGAGAACGCGCGCTGCGCCGTCTGCGGCGAGCAGCAGCCAGAGCGGAAGGACGAACAGAAAAAGGCGTTCCCAGCCTGGCGGATTGAACGGATAGCGCAGATTGACGAGATACCCGAGCGCGAGCGGAAGAACGACCGCGACCGCAAGCAGCATAGCGACGGGGCGCGCCGGCCGCGCGAGGCTCGCGAGGGCAAGAGCAGCAGCCGTGACGGCAGCGGCCGCTCCGAGCGCTCCGCCTCCAAACGCCGCCGCGCCGAAGCCTCCGAAGAAGCTGACCGGATCGAGCGGCAGATAACCCTCAACGGCCACTTTTGTCTGGACATAGGCAGCGAGCTGTGAGCCCGCAGAAGCAGCCCAGAGGGCGAACGGCGCGCCAGCCAGCAGGAGGGCGAGGAGGCGGAGGCGGCGGTGACCGAACAGGGGGAGCGTCAGCGCATGGGCGAGAAAGAGAAATCCGGCGTAATATTGAGTAAGAAGCGCCGCCGCCATCACGCCGCCGTACAGCGCAACCGACCGTCCCGTCGCAACTCGCCACCACTGCCAGGTTGCGAGGAGGGCAAGGAGGGTCACCAAGGCGTACATCCGCACTTCGAATGAGTACGCCACGTGGAGCGGCGACAGCGCGAGGGCAGCGGCAGCAAGCCAGGCGCTCCGCTGTCCCACCGCTCGGCTCCCGAAAGCGATCACTCCAGCGACGGTGAGGGTGCCGAGGGCGACCGAGTAGAACCGCACCGACAGCTCGTTCCACCCGACGAGAGCGGTCCACAGCTGAAGCGACCAGTAGTAAAAGGGAGGATGAATGTCGAGCGCGGTCAGCCGCGCCGTCTCGACGGGGGAACTGCCCGCGAAGTAGATGGTGTAGCCCTCGTCGAACCACAGCGGCCGGTCGATAGTTCCCGCGAGGCGGAGCGCAAAGGCGAGCCCCAGCAGGGCGAGCGGCACGGCGCGACAGCGCGCGAGGCAAGCCGACTGGGGAAGCGCCAGCGCGGCGGTGGAGAGAGGCGCCGGGCGAGGCATATTCCGAAGAGTAGCAGAGCAGCATGACGAGTGGCGTTCACAAGTACCAATCCGTTCTGCCGGTTGCGGCCCTGATCGCGGTGACCGCAATTTGGGGCAGCACGTTTGTCGCCATTAAGGGCGGCTTGGATGGAATTGCCCCCTTCGGCTTTCTCGTTCTCCGCTTTGGCCTCGCCGCGCTCTGCCTGCTGCCCTTCTATGGGCGCGACCTCCGCCGGATGACAGCCGCCGACTGGACCGCCGCCCTTGTCGTGGGGCTGTGGCTCTTCGGCGCCTACGCCCTGCAGATGCTCGGCGTCGAACGGAGCACCGCGAGCAAGGGAGGGTTCATCACCGGACTGTCCGTTATCTTCGTGCCGATCGGCGTCTGGCTCTGGCAGCATCGCGCGCCGGGATGGCGCTTCGCCTTCGCCGCCGCTTTGGCCACCCTCGGCCTTGGGCTGCTCACGCTCAAAGGCGATTTGACAGTGGAGACGGGCGACCTCCTCTTGCTCGGCTGCGCCGTCTGCTTCGCAGGCCATATCATCGCCCTCGGGCACTCCACCCAGCGTCATCCCCTTCCGGTGCTTGTCGTCGGTCAGGTCGGCCTGGTGGCGCTCCTTTCCCTGCCGTTCGCGCTCGCCTTTGAGCGCGTGCCCATCCCGACGACTCCCGCTGCAGTCTTCGGCGTGGTCTATACCTCGCTCGCTGCAACGGTCTTCGTTCTTGTCGTGCAAACGTGGGCACAGCGCACGGTCTCGCCTACCCGCGCCGCGATTATCTTCGCCGCCGAACCTGTGTTCGCGGCGCTCTTCGCTGTGCTGCTGGGCGGAGAGACGCTCAGCGCGCTGCAGGTCGTCGGCGGAGCGCTCATCGTGATCGGCATGCTCTTCGCTATCCCTGCCGAGGCGAAGAGCACCGGCGTTGCCGGCCGCCTCACCCCGCATGCGCGGCCGGCGCCAACGCAGAGCTAGGCAACCGGCTCGGTCTCGTGCCAGCCTCGCTCGGCGAGGAACGCTCCCAGCGCGTCGGCGACCCACCGCAGCTGGCGGTACGCCAAGCGCAGCCGCGGAGCCGCTTCGGGCTGGCGCGCGGCGGCCTTCGCAAGGTCGCCTTCCTCGAGGGCGCGCGCCAGCCGGTCGACTTCGTCGCAGAAGGCATCGATCGTCCGGATCCTGCGGAGCCGGCTGCGGTCGGTGGTCTCAAGCGCAGCACCGGCCGGCGACGCATCGAGAAGGGCGTCGATCTCGTCGCGCGGTTGCTCCTCCCACAGGTCGGCGTCTTCATCGGCCACCACGGCCGATTCGCGCTTCACCCGGTCATCGAGGGCGGGAGGCGTGCCCGCGCGCTCTTCTTCGAGCGTGACGCTCCCCGCGAGATGGATCGCTTCTTCCGCTGAAAGCCCTTTGTGGCGCGCCATCAGCTGGGCAGCGTCGCGCAGGCGCGAGGCAGGTAGCTCAAGCTGCACGGCGAGCGTCGCCAGCTCAAGCTGGCGCGCCGGCTCCTGAATGAGCCGCAAATGTTGCGCCTGGCTGACCGACAGCTCCTCGTCTTGGATGAGATCGCGTACCCCGGCGGCCAGCTCCCGGAGCGACAGGTAGCGCTGCACTGTCCGCACCGAAAAGCCGACCATCGCCGCGACCCGCTCGTCGAGTTCGGACTCGCTCAGGGTCGGCGCCCGCTGGGCAAGCCGCC
The DNA here is from genome assembly GCA_025054935.1 of Dehalococcoidia bacterium. Classification (NCBI taxonomy): domain Bacteria; kingdom Bacillati; phylum Chloroflexota; class Dehalococcoidia; species Dehalococcoidia bacterium. The sequence goes on from JANWZD010000007.1 coordinate 108,471, forward strand.
GCCGCAGCTTGGCAAGCCCCTCCGCCTGCTCCATATCGCCAAGCTGCCGACGCTGGAGATTCTCGATCAGATGGTGAACGAGATAGTCCTCCTCCTCACTGTCGGCCACTTCGACACACGGCACCGCCTCGACGCCAGCCAGCACGGCAGCCCGCCGGCGGCGATTGCCGTACACCACCCGGTAGCTTGTGCCCACTTGGCGCACCCCGAGCGGCTCAAGCACTCCGAACTCCCGGATCGTCGAGGCGAGCCCCGCGATATCGCCCTCCTTCTTGCGCACATAGCTGCTATCAACTTGGAGCGTGTTCGGATCGAGCCAAAGGATCTGCCGTTCTCTCATCGACACCCGCCTGCTCGGCCAGCTTGGCCGCTTGCTTACGGCCACTGTACGCCACATGCTGCCGAGAAAGAAGCAGTTAGGGCACGCCGGCAGCAGCGCGCGCGCAAATGTGCTACCGTCAGCAGGGAGGAAACGATGAACCTTGACGGGGCAGTCGCGCTCATCACGGGAGGATCCGGCGGGATCGGTGCCGCGCTTGGAGAGGAGCTGGCGAAAAAGGGAGCGCGGGTCGTCCTCTTTGCTCGTCGCGCCGAGCGACTGGGTGAGGTCGTTGCGCGCATCGGAAGCGAGCGCGCCCTCGCTGTTGTCGGCTCGGTTACTGAGGCGGACGACCTCCGGCGCGCGGTGCGGCTTGCGGTCGAGCGGTTCGGCGGGCTCGACATCCTCGTCAACAATGCCGGCATCGGCCTCTATGGTCTCATTGAGTCGCTGCCCGCTGACCTCCTCCTTGAGACGTGGAAGACCAACGTCCTCGGCGTGATCCTCGCAATTCAAGCCGCGCTGCCGGCGCTGCGGAAGTCCGACCGCGCTCTGATCGTCAACATTTCGTCAGTAACCTCTGTTCTGTCCTCTCCCAGCTTAGCCGGCTACGCCATGACAAAAGCCGCTCTCAACCTCCTGACCGAGACCTTGCGCAAGGAACTGCGCGAAGACGGCATCCGAGTGCTCAATATCTTTCCGGGCTACATCGGCAACGAATTCGCTGACCACGCCTATATTGTCGACGACTCGCCCGTCGCCCAGCGGCTGCGGGTGACGCGCCCCGCGCGCACCTCAGAAGATGCTGCGCGCGACATCGTCGCAGCGATAGAAAACGACCTCGAAGACTGGCGCTACGAAGTGGAAGCCGCAAAGCAGACCACCAGCGGCGCGGGAAACGCGGCATCGGACTGACAGGACTGCGATTCCACGAAACAGGAGCGGCAGATAGTCTCAACAGTCTGCTTAGCTGCAGCTGAGATGAGGACTGCCGCGACGCGGCGCAGTATGGTAGTGTGATCGCGATCTTACGAGAGGAGCAGCACTGTGGCCGTTCTTCGCCAAAAAGCCGTTCATCTCCCGATCAATGGCGCGATGCTCGACGGCACCCTCGTCCACCTCGACGATACCGAGAAGCGTCCGGGGGTCGTCTTGATCCAAGAGTGGTGGGGGATCGAGCCGCACGTGCTCGAGCTTGCCCACAAGCTCGCGGCCGCCGGGTTTGTCGTCTTCGTGCCCGACCACTACCACGGCCGGGTCGCCACCGAGCCGGATGAAGCCGGCAAAGAGATGATGCTGCTGTTTGAGAACATGCAGCGGGCCATCAAAGAGATCGGCGCGTCGATCGAGTACCTTCGGGGGCTGGACAACGTCGCCCCGAAGAAAATCGGGGTGATGGGCTTCTGCATGGGCGGGCTGCTGACCTACAAGGCCGCAGAGACATTCGGCGACCAAATCGGCGCCGCGGTGCCGGTCTACGGCGTCAACTACCAGCCGACGGTTGAGGAAGTCGCAAAGGTCAGCGCCCCGATCCTGGCCATCTACGGCGCCCAGGATCCGTTCGTGCCCCGCGAGCAGATCGAGCGGGTTGAGCAAGTGTACAAGCAGGCGGGGAAAGACATCCGGATTTCGATCTATCCCGCAGGTCACGCCTTCATCAACCCCGACCACGGGAACCTGCATCCAGAGTCGGCGGAAAAGGCGTGGAACGAGGCCGTCAGCTTCCTTCGCGACAAGCTGCGCTAGTCCCGCACAGCCGCCGCTCCGCCCCTTCGAGAGGCGGGGCCCTCAGCGCTGAAGCCGGCCCCGCCCCTTGAGAACCGCCTGCGGCGCCGCTCCCGCTTGCTCGCACGCCTCCGCGCTCCAGCGCGACGAGACCCGCATCCCCAGGAGCATTCGAAGGCGCGTCCGTGTTCGCAGGCACTCCGCCAGCCACGGGAGCATCGTCTCAAAGGGCTGGTGCGACCTCCTTGGAGCGGCGCCGCAGCGTTCGGCAGCCTCTGCGGCTGCTGCGTCTCGTTCTCCTTGCGACAAGAAGCCGAAAGCACCCGCTTCGCTATCTCCTCGCCGCCGACCCTGCGTCCTCTGCCGCCCTCCTCGGGCAGGCGCGACTGCTTGCAGCGCCTCCCGCTGCTGCGGCCGACGCAGCCGCGGCGCGCCCTGACCCGGCACGGCGCCTGCCGCTAGAATTCGGCGAGCTTCCTGTCGTGGAGAACGCTATTATCCCAAGCGCCGCTCTTGCCCCCACCGCTCTTCCACCCGCGAGACCGTCCTGCCCTTTCCGCCTGCTTGCCGTCGACCTCGACGGCACGCTGATCGGGAGCGATTTGACCATTCGGCCCGCCGTCCGCGCTGCGGTTGCAGCACTGATCGAGCGCGGAATTGTGGTCGTGCTGGCGACAGGCCGGATGTACGTCTCTTCACGTCCGTTCGCCGAAGCGCTCGGCATCACGGCGCCCCTCATCTGCTACCAAGGCGCGCTGGTGCGCGAGATCGAGGGAGAGCAGCGCATTCTCCGGCATGTTCCCGTTCCGCTGACCTTAGCCCGCCAGATCGCCGCCTTTGCTCGCGCCAACGACCTGACGATGCACGTCTACCACGACGACCGCGCCTACACCGCTCGCTTCACCGAGGAATCGGCCTACTACGCCGAACTGAATCGGATCCCCGTTGCGGAAGTCGGCGACCTCGTTTCGTTCCTGAAACGTCGCCCAACCAAGATCGTCTTCATCAGCGGGCCCGAGGGCGTCCGCCGCATTTACGAGGAACTCGCCGCGCGATGGGGCGCTGTCGCACAAGTCACCCAGTCGAACCCGCGCTTCGCCGAGATTACAGCGCGTGGAGTGTCGAAAGGCTCCGCCCTGCGGACCCTCGCCCGCAAGCTCGGCGTTCGCCGCTGCGAGATTGTAGCGATCGGGGATCACGAGAACGACCGCTCTCTGCTCGAGAACGCCGGCGTCGGCGTCGCCATGGGGAACGCTGTGGCAGAGCTGAAGGCGATCGCCGACCTCGTCGCTCCGCCGGTGACCGAAGACGGGGCGGCGTGGGCGATCCGGCACCTGTTCGGAGTGTAGGGCGGACGAGTGGTTTCTGCCCCTCTCCTTGACGTCAGAAGACGCCTCTCATAAGCTTGCTGAAAAGGACGGGGAACGGCCCGCCTAGCCGCAGCACTCCCGCCGGAGCGCATTCACGACGAGGCGAGCGGTCGGGGCAACCGCAGACAATTGTCTCGGCTGTCCAGCCCACCCCGCCGCTCCGACGTCTCCGACAGCCTGTTCGCGGCCGACGGAAGAACGCCGATCTGCGAGGAGAAGGTGGCGCAGTTTTACCTCGGGAACGGCGAAACAGTGGACCGAGAGACGCTCCACGCCCTTCTCCGCCTGCCCGACGATGTTGCGGTCCTCGCCGGCCTCCGAGCCTCGCGCCACGTCTCATTGCCTGCCTGGACTATCCCCCGCGCTCGCTTTTTCTCGTTGAGGTCACCGCTAAAGCCGGTCGCCGGCGCCGCCCTGTCGACGGGGTGCGGGAAGATGAAGAGGAATTGCGCCGGAGGGGGTGGCATCTCTCTCCCCCTTCCTCTGAATGCGGTCAGAACCCGCTTCGGCAGGCTGTTCACCCGGCGCCCACCCGGAAGGAGTAGGCTCCCTCTCCGCAGAGTTTGCTTTCGGGTGCGCAATCGCCGCGGTCTGCCCCGCGAGAGCACCGCATGCTCTTTCCCGCGGCTGTCCCTCCTTTTCGCGCATCCGCTGAACCGGCGGCAAAGCGACCGGTTCGCGATACGATCACAGGGACGAGACGCTTCTCGAAGGGCCGACAACTTTTCGGGGCCGGCATCTGTTTCCGGTCAGTCGAGGGATGATTGAGCGTATGGCAGAGTATCTTGGATCTCGCAACTGGCAACCGTCGCGCGAGCCGCGTGAGCCCGACACGGCCCACCTTCAACGGATCAGCGCCCAGCTCAGCGCCCTCCAACGTGAGGTGCAGGAGCTGAAGCGCATGGTCGCCGCCCTCGCCAGTAATGGAGTTGGGCGACCGCCCGCCGAGCCCCCGCGGCAGAGCGCCGAGCGTGCCGCGCCGACCGCCGACCGCGACCTCGCCATTGAGCTGCTCGTCGACGTCGTCCGCGAGCTCCGCGATCGCGGGACCGTCCGCCTGTTTACCGCCGTCAACGAAGAAGTGCGGCGACGCTTCGGGGAACTCCCCAATGATCGGATCCCCTACGAGCGGTTCAAGGACTTTGTCCAAGACGCCCAGCGTCGCGGAAAGATCCGGCTCGTGCGGGTGGGCCCCGTCGACCATGTCCTGCTTGCGGACGAGTCTATCCAGGCGTATGTCGAAACCGTGCGGCGCGAGATGGAGTTCGTCCAGCCCTGAGGAGCGCGTATGTGCCCGTTCTGTCTCTTCGCCGCGATTGCGCTGCCGATCGCCGCTGGGGCAGCGGCGGTTGACCGCCTCCGCCCGCTCCGGCGGGCACTGCGTCTGAGCCGCGTCCGTGGATGACTTCTCCGCCCGCTACCGCGTGCCGCCGGGACACCCCGTCCGCCTCGCCGCAGTCGAAACACGGGTCGATGATGGGCTGAAGCGCGCTGACGCTGCCGCAGAACTCGAGACGCATCGGAGCGCCCTGACTGCGCTTCACGACCTCCTCTACGTCGCTTCCACCCATGCCGTGCTGATCATCCTGCAGGGGATCGACGCCTCAGGCAAGGACGGCGTCATTCGCAATGTCTTCACCGCCTTCAATCCGGCTGGGTGTCGGGTCATCTCCTTCAAAGCGCCGACACCGCTTGAAGCGCGCCACGATTACCTCTGGCGAATCCACAAGAATGTGCCGGCGCACGGGGAGATCGTCGTTTTCAATCGCTCTCACTACGAATCGGTACTTGTCGAGCGGGTACACGGCATCGTTCCGGCCGACGTTTGGGCAAAGCGCTATTCCGAGATCAACGGCTTCGAGCAGGTCCTTGCCGAAAGCAACACTCTCCTTCTCAAGTTCTTCCTCCATCTCTCCCCCGAAGAGCAGCTTGAGCGGTTTCACGATCGCCTGAACCAGCCGGACAAATGGTGGAAGCTAGCCGTCGCCGATTGGGAAGACCGCGAGCGGTGGAACGAGTATCAAGCGGCCTTCGAGGAAATGCTGAACAGAACGTCGACCGACTTCGCGCCATGGTATGTCATTCCCGCGGACCGGAAATGGTATCGCGACCTTGCGATTGCGCGGATCACGCGCCGCTGCCTTGAGACCCTGAGCGACCGCTGGCGCGCTGTCATGCTCGAAGTCGGCGCGCAGCGCCGGGCGGAAGTGAAGCTGTATCTCGAAAGCCGGGAGACGGCGTTCCACTCCCGGTGAGCGCCCCCTCCACCCATCTCAGCTCACGGCATCGCAGGAGAACCGCGCCGCAATCGCGTATACTGCCGTTCATGAGCCAGCTGGTTCTTGCCATCCGCGCCGAGAGTGGCCATCGCGCTGCCCTTGAGCCGTACGCTCATCGGGCGGTCGCCGGCGACTGGTGGAGCATTCCCGGGGTGCACGACGTCGAAGTGCGGCTGGAATTCGCGGCCTCGGTTGTGGCCAGCCTGCCAGCGGGATTCCACGCCGATGTCAATTGCCGCGACCCCCTCTCCTCCATCGCGTGGACGACCGAACCGTACACCGTGTTCGCCGCTGCCGGCGAGTGGGACGAACCGACTGGTCTCGCCGCGCTCGACGCCCTCAGCGCTTGGATTGCCGCGGTGCTGCCGACCGTGGAGTGGCTGCACGCCGGCCTCTCCACCCCGGCGGGAGAGCTGACGCTTCGCCCCGCTGCCGCCGGCTGGACGATCAGCGAACGGTACTGACCGGCTCGACGAGGAGCGCCGGAACACCCGCGGCGTGCAGCGCCGCCGCCCATCGTGCCGCCTCCTCCCGATCGACAGTAGCAGCAAAGACCGACGGGCCCGCGCCGGAGAGATGCGGTCGCGCCCCGAGCCGGTCGAGGGCCGCGAAGGCTGCCCGCACCGCCGGAAAAAGACGACACGCCGCCGCGGTCATGTCGTTAGCGAAGGCCGCAGGGTCGACCGTGCCATCCCGAAGCTGAGCGAGCAGCCGCTCGGTTGCGTCGCCGGCGGAGTAGTCCTCCGGCGTCAGCGCCGCAAAGAGCTGTTTCGTCTTCTCAGGCGCCGCCGCAGAGGCCGGCAGCAGAACGAACCACAGTTCGCGCAGCGGGCGGAGCGGCGTAATCCGCTCGCCCCGCCCTTCGGCGAGCGCCGTGCCACCCCAGAGAAAGAACGGCACATCCGACCCGAGCTGAGCCGCAAGCGGCTGCAGCTGCTCGCGCGAGTACTCCAGTCCCCACAGCCGGCTCAAGCCGAGGAGCGCCGCCGCCGCATCCGACGACCCCCCTCCGAGCCCCGAGGCAACGGGGATGCGCTTCAGAAGATGGATTGCGGCACCTGCAGCGACCCCCGCCTGCTGCTGCAGCAGGCGCGCCGCGCGCAGAACCAAGTTGTCCGGTCCCGCTAGGCGCGGGTCGCTGCAGGTGAAGCGCAGGTCTGCGGCCGGCGCGAAGGTCAGTTCATCGAAGAGCGAGACCGTCTGCAGCACGGTGCGCACTTCGTGGTAGCCGTCGGCGCGACGGCCGAGAACGTTCAGCGTCAGGTTCAGCTTCGCGGGAGCGTGCTGCCGGATCATCGCGGAGGGATCGCCCGGGCAAGCCGCTGCCATTCGGCAATGCTGAGGGTCTGTGCCCGCCGCGTCGGGTCGATCCCGGCCGCTTCGAGCGCTGCCGCCGCGCCGCCAGGCGGAAACCAGAGCGCCTGCGCGAGCGCGTTGTGAAGCTGCTTGCGCGGCTGGCTGAAGCCGGCGCTCACCACTTTGAAAAACCATTCCCGTTCCTGCGGCGCAATCAACGGCTCGGCATGGACATCAATCCGGAGGACCGCCGACGCGACATCCGGCGCCGGCAGAAATGCCGACGGCGGAACGACGGCGACAATTCGCGGAGTGCCGTAGACCTGGACCGAGACCGCGAGAAGGCTGAGCGCGCCAGGCTTGGCAACGATGCGGTCTGCGACCTCCTTCTGCACCATGATGACGAGCCGAGTTGGGGGGCGCGCTGCCTCAAGAAAGTGGCGGAGGATCGGCGAGGTAATGTAGTAGGGCAGATTGGCAACGACGAGGTACGGCCCGCCGGCGAGCTGAGCCGGGTCGACCTGCAGAATATCCGCTGGGACAATCTCGACATTGCTCCGCCCCGCGAGGGTCTCCCCGAGCACAGCGACCATCCGCCGATCGAGTTCGACGGCAATCACGCGGCCGGCGTGGGCAGCCAAGGCCTGCGTCAGCAATCCGAGCCCGGGCCCGACTTCGATCACCGTATCGCGCGGCGTCACCTCCGCCGCCTCGAGGATGCGATCGAGCACATTCGGATCGACCAGAAAGTGCTGGCCGAGGCTTTTCTTCGCCCTGATCCCGTAGCGGCGCAGGAGTTGACGCGCGACCTCGCGAGGGTGGGGCATCGCTTACTGCGCCAGCAGGTGACGAACCCGTTCGAGTGGCGGCGCTGGCGTGAGCAGATAGACCTCGACAAAGCGAGAACGCCAAGTGATCGGCTCGTCATCATCGAAGCAGAGGTCGATATGCGGCCCGCGGAGCCCCCCTCCCGTATCGTCCGCCACCCCGATGCCGTAGCCAGGAACATAGATGCGGGTGCCGTACGGGATATAGGCAGGGTCAACCGCGATGATACCCCGTCCCGCTCTTTTCCCAGTCGACGTGATGCCGAAGCCGGGCGACCCTTTCGGCTTCCCGGCGCTCGTCGCGTTGTACGCCGTCACGTAGACCCGGATCTTGGCCCAAGCGGTCGCCACCTCGCCGCTGTCGGTGGTGATCTCTGCGAAAACCAGCTTCGTGCCTCGAGCGACCACGCGCGGCTGCGGCGGCGTTTCGATCCAGCTCCGGATAACTTCTCGTGCAACCTCGCGGCCATTTTCATAGACAATCCGGCTCGTCCACCGTCGAATGCCCGGAGCGCCCTCCTCGATCACGCGGCTCTGTCCGAGGGGGAGGTCAGGGTCATCGCGATAGACAACGCCGAAAGCGATCGGTTCCTGAAAGGTGAGCGTTTCACTGCGGACCCGGATCACCCTGATCGGACCGGCAGGAAGCGGCGAGTCGAGGGCCGGTTCAACCCGGTCGCTAGGCTCGAGCGCGATCCCCTCCTGCCGCAGCAGTTCGCCGACGGTGGCAGCGCGGCTGCGCGTCTGCAGGAGCCGGCCATCAACTTCGAGACGGACGGGCAACGCGCGCAGCACCCAGACATGGAGGCCGGCCTGCACTGGGGTCGCCGCCGCCGGGCGCAGGAGATCTCCCGCCCACAGTTCGATCCCGCCCTGCACCACCGCTTCGCCGACTGTTGCGCTCGTTGTCCAGACCACCTGGGTCATCCCCCCATCGTGAACAGTGATCGGCACCGCGCGCTGCACCTGAAAGCGCTCGCCGGCAGCAAGCACGCTGTCCAGCGGCGCACCGCCGAGCGGGGTCGCGCGGAGCGGCGCCTCGTCATCGGCATGGCCCGGCGCCGATGTCGGCGTCGGCCGCGGCGCGACCCGGACGACGCGGTCGTGCGGGTCGAGGTGAAAGCCGGCCGCTCGCGCCGCCTCGAGCGGATCGTCAACCGCCGCCCAAAGCGCGACCCGGCGACCATCGCCGTCGACAATGATCGGCTGGCCTCGCCGGACGAGCAGCACTGGCCCCTCCTCAAGGCGATCGCCTGGGCGAAGGGCAACGCCTGCATCGCGCAGCAGCGCGACCGGGTGGCGATGGAGGGTGGTGATTCGCCGGGTCTGGCCGTCAGCCTCCAGCGTGACCGTCTGGTGCAGGAGCGCCCCGGCAATGACCGCGAGCGCGCCAAGGACGCCGACCCCGACAGCGGCGGCAGGAGGCATCGGCAAGAGGCCGATCCCATGGTGCTGAAGGACGGTTCGGACGTGACCGGCCGGCTCGGCCCAAGCGGGAGCAGGTTCTCTCCGCCGCGAGGAGTGACCGGACGGCGGCACGCCCGCTCGGCATTCGGAGGAGAAGCGGCCGTGCACCCGCTGTCGATACGTCCCTCCGGCTTCTCGCCGCCAGCCGGCTCCGGCTAGGTCGTCCGCGGCGCTCGGAAGGGGCCACTTACCCTTGCTATCTTCCGATCCTGGGGGGGTTCGCGGTCTTCCGCCGCGCGGGTCCCGGCCTTCAACGCCACTTGACGACGCCAGTCCCACAGGGAGCGCACCTCGAACGGGAATTCGACCCCGCTTAGCGGATTGCGGGTTCAGGGCACCGCTAGCTCCCCGTCTAGCACGGCCATGCTCAGTCTACCGGCCGCTCCTCCTTCTGTCAAGGGAAGCAGTCGAGCAAGCCACCAGCGGGGAGAGGAGCCGCTCCTGCTGCGCCGTTGCGGGGGGCAGCTGTCGGCGCACTGGACGTCCGCCTCGCGCTGCGGCGGCACTGCCGCGAACTGGCCGGCGGGGGAGCTGCCTCCCACGCAGCGAGCGGGAGAGCCTCAGCGCCAACGGCGGCCGCGCGGGTCGTCTCTCCAACGGTCGCGGCGCGGCTCCCTGCCGCCGGCTTTGCCTTTCTCTGCGCTGGGCAGGCGGTCGCGCTCCCACAGTTGGCGCTCGGCGCGCCGGCGCTTCGCCTCCACAAGTTCCGACAGCCGTTGGACGGCCGCGCCGAAGGCGACCACATCCAGCTCGTCCAGCGGAGCGTCGAGGTAGATTTCGATGTCGGCGCCGCGCTCGAGGGCGTCACGCTCCTCAGGATACAAGCTCCAGCCAACCCGGTCAGCCCATTCGATCAGCCGCAGTCCGCTGGCACGAAGATGGCCGTTGTAGTCGCCCCATGCCCGAGACCAATAGTCGTTCATCAGAACTCCGCTGCTCGCTCGCTATGAGCCGAGCGAGCAAAGGGTATCGCCTTTTGGCGGGAGAAGCCAATGCCGTCGCCGGCGGGACGGCGCATCAGCCCGCAGGAGCGCGCCCCTAGAGAAGCGGCGTCAACTTGCGATCGGCTCGTCGGGGCGCGTTGCCCCAACAGGCGACGCCGCTATCCGCTCCAGCAGGTCGGGATTCGGGGTGATCTCCCGCAGCGCCGGCATGACATCGGCAGCGAAACGCAGCATCGACTGACGAACGATATGGTCAGGGGTGTAGCCGAAGGTGAACCAGCACATCATGTGGCCGACGCCCAGCTCCACAAACGGCCGAATGCGCTCGATCAGCTCTTCGGCCGTGCCGGCGAACAGCCAGTTCTTGAGATAGCCTTCTTTCCGCTTCTCGAGGTCATCCCGCGAGAGGTCATCAATGCCGGTGTTCGCTTTGGCGCTCGCGCGGAGATAGTTTTCGATCGAGGCGCCGATTGTGTCGCGCCAATCTTCGCCAGGAGCGGCCACATAGATCTGGCGGAGAAATCCGGTGTCGTGCCACGCCTTCCGGCGCTCCTGCTCTGTCAGCCCGGCCTCCCGCTGCCCTTTGACAAAATAGTGGAGGCGCGAGGCGAGGATCGAGACATCTTGCGGACCGAGGAGGAGCGACCATCCCTGCCGGCCGACACGTTCGAGGGTCTCGGGCGTCGAGGTTCCATAGGCAATGTGCGGTCGCGGCTGCTGGACCGGCCGCGGAATGATCCGCCCCCGGACACGGCCGGAATAGTACTTCCCTTCGTATTCAAACCCTTCGGGGTCCTGCGCCCACGCCTTCTCACAGACCGCGAGAAATTCCCGCATCCGCTCGTGGCGGACATCCGTTGTTAGGCCGTAGCCGGCGTACTCATCCGGGGAGTTGCCGGCGCCGACGCCAACGACAAAGTTCCCCCCGGTCAGCTGGTCGATCAGGTTGCACTGGGTGACGAAGGAAATAGGATGGCGGAGCGGCACTACAGCGACAGCGAACCCGATCCGCATTCCTCGATTCCGCTGGCTGAGTGCAGCGGCAAGGGTGAGGGGGTCGGAGAAAACGTTATAGCCGGTAAATTGATGGTCCGTCAGCCAGACATCGCTAAAACCGAGCCGCTGGGCCAAATCCACTTGCCCCAGCACCTCGTTCAGAACGCGCGTGTCGTGCTCTGGGCCGGGAACCTGAGGATTGAGATAGAAGCTGAATCGCATCGCTCTCCTTGCGCCTGCTCCACTTGCGCTTCTCTTCGCGGCGACAAGCGATTATTGCAGGTTTGGCCGCCGCTTCAAAATTGAGCTCTCGGGTTCGTTGTCCGGTTGCCTCGCCTCCGCCTACACTCCTTCCGTGGCGCCATATATCGTCGCCGAGGGGCTGTTCAAGATTTACCAAGTGGCCGACTTGGAGGTCGTCGCGCTCCAAGGGCTCGACCTGACGATCGAGCGCGGGGAACTGGTCGCGATCGTGGGCGCGAGCGGGAGCGGAAAGTCGACGCTGCTGAATATCCTCGGCGGGCTCGACCTCCCCTCCGCGGGCCGTGTCCTCGTCGGCGGCAAAGATCTGACCAAGCTGCCCGAGCGCGATCTCGTGCGCTACCGCCGCGAAGAAGTGGGATTTCTCTGGCAACAGCCGAGCCGCAACTTGCTGCCGTACCTGACCGCCGCCCAGAATGTCGAAGTCCCCCTGCGGCTCGCGGGGGTGAGCGCTCCAGAGCGCCGCCGCCAGCGCGACGCCCTCCTCGCCGCGGTCGGCCTCGCAGAGAAAGCCTCCCACAAGCCCGACCAGCTTTCGGGCGGCGAGCAGCAGCGCGTCGCGACAGCCGTCGCTCTCGCGCTCGACCCGCCCCTCCTCCTTGCCGACGAGCCGACCGGCGAACTGGATAGCGAGACCGCGGCCGACGTGCTCCGTCTCTTTCGCTCGCTCTGCCGCGAGCGGGGGGTCACCATTGTGCTCGTCACCCACGATCCCGACGTGGCAGCGCTCGTCGACCGAGTTGTCCGAATCCGCGACGGCCGCGTCAGCAGCGAGGCGGTGGCGGGTGCGGCTGACGAATTCGTCGTGATCGACTCCGCCGGGCGGCTCCAGCTGCCCGCCGCGCTGCGCGACCAGTATCGCCTTGTCGGCCGGGCACGCGTCGCCGCTGCGGGAGATCACGTGGGCATCTGGCCGGTGCACCCGGCATGACGGTCATCCGCGCCGAAGAACTGCAGCGAACCTATCGCTCCGGCGGACGGATAGTGCGGGCGATTGACGGCGTCAGCCTTACCGTTCAGAGCGGAGAGTTGGTTGCAATCACCGGCCGTTCCGGCTCGGGCAAAACGACCCTGCTTAATCTGCTCGGCGGGCTCGACCATCCCGATTCCGGCGCCGTCTGGATTAACGGCCAGCGGATCGATACGCTCGATGATGCCGGGCTGACCCGGCTGCGGCGCGGCACCATCGGCTACGTGTTCCAGTCGTTCGGCCTGCTGCCGACCCTCTCCGCCGAAGAGAACGTCAGCCTCCCCTTGCGGATCGCCGGCGTGCCCGCCGCCGAACGCGCGCAGCGGACCGCCGCCGCGCTCGCAGAGGTGGGGCTGTCGGCGCGCGCCCGTCACCGCCCAGACGAACTGTCCGGCGGCGAGCAGCAGCGCGTTGCCATTGCGAGAGCGCTTGCCGCCCGCCCTGCGGTCATCCTCGCCGACGAGCCGACCGCCGAACTCGACTCCGCCAATGCGCGCGCTATCTTCACGCTCCTGCGCTCGATCGTCGACCGGGGCGAGGTCGCGGTTATCGTCGCGACCCATGACCGCACGCTGCTCGACGTGGCCACGTGCATCCACGAACTGCGCGATGGGCGCTTAGTACGCTGAACTGCGAGGAGGAGCGCCGCGCACGCCGCTCTGGCACTGCTCAAAGCCGCCACCGCGCAGCGGCGCCCGACTTCAGCGTACGATGGAATCGGACGGGAGAAGAGAATGATGGAGAGAAAGCGGCTCGATTGGCTTCTCGCCGAGACGGTCGCGCGCTTTGGAGCGGCCGGCGGGCTCTACCGGGCGCCGGGCCGGGTCAACCTGATCGGCGACCACACCGATTACCAAGATGGTGTCGTCCTGCCTATCGCCATTGACCGCGATATCTGGTGTGCGGCGACGCGACGGGGCGATCGTCTTCTCCAGTTCGTCAGCCTCGACCTCGGCGAGAGCGCGCGCGTCCCGCTCGACGATCTGCGGCCCGAGGCGCTTCCTCACTGGGCCCGCTATCCCGCCGGCGTCGCTTGGGCGCTCCAGCACGAGGGCCACGCTCTGAGCGGAGCCGACCTTCTTTTCCAGAGTACGCTGCCGATCGGCGCCGGGCTCAGTTCATCCGCGGCGCTGGAGCTGGCAAGCGCGCTGGCGCTGGAGTTTGGAAGCGGCTTCACCGTTGCGCCAAAGAACAATGCGCTGCTCTGCCGGCGTGCCGAGAATGAGTTTGTCGGGGTGCCGTGCGGGATCATGGATCAATACGTCGGCGCGCTCGGGGTCGCCGGGCATGCGCTGCTCATCGACTGCCGCCACCTGACCCATCGCCCTGTTCCGATCCCAGCGGATGCTGCCATTGTTGTCCTCGAGTCGGGGGTCCGGCACCACCTCGCCGCCTCAGCGTACCATCAGCGCCGAGCAGAGACTGAGCAGGCGGTCACGCTGCTCCGTCAGCGCCATCCTGAAGTCCGCGCGCTGCGCGATGTCACCCAACCGATGCTGACTGCGGCAGCCGCCGCGCTGCCGCCGGTCATCCAGAAGCGGGCTCGCCACGTCGTCAGCGAGAACGCCCGCGTTTTCGCCGCCGCAGACGCCCTCGAAGCCGGCGACCTGATCCGCTTCGGCGAACTGATGAACCAGTCGCACCAGAGCCTCCGCGACGACTTCGAGGTGTCGACCCCCGAAATCGACCTGCTCGTCGAAGCGGCGCGCGCTGCTGGCGCGCTCGGCGCCCGGATCACCGGGGGCGGCTTTGGAGGCGCCGCCGTCGCCCTCGTGCGCGGTGTCCCTATCGACCAGTTCTGCGCGCACGTGACATCCGCCTACCGCCACGCCACTGGGCGCGCGGCGACGGTGTTCGTCGTGCGTCCAGCCGCGGGAGCAGGTCCCCTCGTTCTCGAGGAAAGAGGCGACCGCGTTCGGACCCGCACCTACCGCCTTCCCGATGGCCGCTTCTTCGTCGACTACCGGTTTGACCATGACTGAGCTCCGCTGGGACCCCCTTCGCGGCGAATGGATCGCAGCAGCGGCCGAGCGCCAAGAACGGACCTTCCTGCCGCCGCGCGAGCACTGCCCCTTCTGCCCAACAACAGCGGGCGGGCCGCTGACCGAAGCGCCCGCTCCCTATGAGATTGCAGTTCTGCAAAATCGCTTCCCCGCGCTCCAGCCCGAGCCGCCCCCGCCACGCGTCGAAGGAACCGACCTCTGGCCCGTTCGCCCCGGCTTGGGGGTCTGCGAAGTCGTCCTCTATACGCCGGTTCACGACTCCGCCTTGTCGCTGCTGCCCGTAGAGCACCTCGAACGGCTGGTGCGGGTCTGGCGCGACCGCTATCGCGTGCTCGGCGAGCGGCCGGAGATCGCATATGTCTACATCTTCGAAAACCGCGGAGAGGCCGTCGGCGTCACCCTCCACCATCCGCACGGCCAGATCTACGCGATGCCGTTCGTGCCGCCTATTCCCGCGCGCGAACTGGAGTCGGGTCGCCAGTACCGCGCGCGCACCGGCCGCTGCCTTCTCTGCGACCTCGCCGCAGCTGAGCAGCGCTTCGGGCGGCGGCTTGTCCTCGCGAACGCGCGGTTCGTCGTCTACTGCCCCTTCGGCTCCCGGTTCCCGTACGAGGCGCACGTGACGCCGCTCCAGCACCTGCCGAGCCTCCTTGCCTTCGACGAGGAAGACTGCCGCCAGTTCGCTGCCGCGCTCGGCGCGCTGCTCCGCGCGTACGACCGCCTTTGGAACCGACCGATGCCCTACATGCTTGTCATGCACCAAGCGCCGACCGACGGCGGAGCGTGGCCCGAGGCGCACTTCCATACGGAGCTCTACCCCCTCGCGCGTTCGCCGGAAAAGCTGAAATACCTCGCCGGCTCAGAAAGCGGCGCCGGCCTCTTCGTGACCGATATCCTGCCCGAGAGTGCTGCGCCCGCCCTGCGCTCTGCGCTCGACCCCAGCTTTCCTGCCTGACCCGCGTCGCGCCATGCCCCAAGCGGCCAGCCACGACCGCGCAGAGCGCAGTGGACAGCGCTGCCCCTGACCGGAGGTCGCGCCCGGCCAGCCACGACCGCGCAGAGCGCAGGCCGGCGGCGCTCAGCCGACAAACGCCACGATCGCCTCGGCCGTGCGGCGCGGCTGCTCCTGCTGCGGGAAGCGGCCCGCCCCGGGAATGCGGACACTGCTCCCATGCCGCAGCGCAGCGAGAGACGGCGCTTCAAACCGGTCGATGAGGGTGTCACGTTCGCCGTATACGAGCAAGGTCGGGACGCCGACCCTCGGCAGCAGCGCCGGGAAATCGGCCAAACCTACTCCTCGCTCGCTCTTCGCCACCCAGCGGCCGGCAACAGCCCGGCTCGCGTTCATCTCCTCCGCGATCCGGATATCGTGCGTGCCGGAGATCTGGGCGATGCGCGCAGCATCGCGCGGCAGGGGCAAGCCGTCCGCATCGTAGAAGCCGCTCTGGCGGCTTGCCGCTTCGATCGCTTCCCGGCTCGCTGCCGGCCCGAGCGCGCAGCTGATCAGGACGAGCTTGCGGACAAGGTCCGGCCGGTCAACTGCCACCTGAACCGCGACGCAGCCTCCGAGCGAATTGCCGACAATGGCAGCGCGAGCGATGCCGAGAGAGTCGAGCGCTTCCTCCACAGCGCTCGCGCCGCTCTCGATCGGAAATTCCCACCCCGCCGGCTCCTCGAACAGCGACGACCCATGACCCGGGAGATCCAAAGCGACCACCCGATAGCGGTCGGCCAGCTCAGCGGCAAGGGCACGCCAATCTTGCAGCCACCCACCCAGCTTGTGGAGGAGCACCACCGGCGGTCCGTTGCCGCACGCTGCGTAGGCGATCACTCCTCCCGTGACCGGCACTGCACCGAGCGCAGTCCAAGGGCCGCCAAGGGCGCGCTCCTCCTCACGCATTCCTGCCCTCCGCTCCGGTGCGGATTGCGGCAAATTCCCCGCGCCGCATAATGACAGGCGTGTTGCCCGCTTCCTCACCGAGAAACCCTTCCGCGCGCAGATAGTCGGGTTCGAAGCGCATCACGACGCGCTGCCAGTCCCGCTGGGGGACCGAAAAGCCAAGCGCGCGCGAGCGCCGCTCCATGAACTCCGCAACTGCGCCTTCATCCTCAATCAGGGTGACGGTGCCGCGCATCCAGACGTTTTTGCGCCGCCGCGCCGGCTGATCCTCGACCCAGAGATACTGGCCACGAGGGTCGCGCCGAAGATGCTTCAGCTTGAGCGACTGCGCCTGCGAAACGGTCCAGACCGTCCACCCCTCAATGAACGTGCTGACCTGGCGGATCGAAGGATTTCCCCGCCGGTCGAGCGAGATGAAAAAGGCATTGCGTCCTTGCTGGGGCTCCGCGCCGATGAAGGCGCGGATCGCGGCGATCGCCGCCTCCCGGGCAACTGCGCTCATCACTCCTCCACGGCCGCTGGCTGCGGCACCGCATTTTCCGCGATCGCAGCGCGGCCCCGCTCAGGCATTGACATCGATAACAATCCGCCCGCGCACGCGCCCCTCGACAATCTCGTGCGCGAGCTGAGGCAGCTCTGAGAGCGGCGCGACCCGAGTTATCGAGCGCACAAGGTCGGCCGGCACCGCCGCCAGTAGGGCAAAGGCTCGCTCACGGCGCGGCATCGGGCAGTTCACGGAGTCGATGCCGAGCAAATTGACCGCACGCAGGATGAACGGGTAGACCGTTGTCGGCACCTCTGCGCCGGCCGCATTGCCGCAGGCGGCCACACTCGCGCCATACGCCATCTGCCGGAGCAGATTGCCCAAGATGACGCCGCCGACCGTGTCAACCGCTCCTCCCCAGCGAGCGCTCTCGAGCGGCCGGCTTGAGGGGGTGGAGAGCGAGGCGCGGTCGAGAATGTCACTCGCGCCGAGAGCGCGCAAGTACGCTGCTTCGTGCGTCCGTCCTGTCACTGCCATCACGCGAACGCCCCGTTGCGCCAACAGCGCAACCGCGATCGAACCGACCCCGCCTGCGGCGCCAGTGACGACGGTCTCCCGTCCCTCGACGGGCGCATCGTGCGCCTCGAGCGCCAGCACGCAGAGTGCCGCCGTCAGCCCGGCGGTGCCGAACGCCATCGCCGTCTCGAGAGACATCCCTGCCGGCAGACGCATCAGCCAGTCGCTCTTCAGCCGCGCGTATTGCGCGAACCCGCCCCAGTGGCGCTCGCCGATCCCCCAGCCGGTAGCAATCACCTCGTCACCCGGCTGGAAGCGAGGAGAGTCCGAGGCGACCACCACGCCCGCGACATCGATCCCCGGGACAAAGGGAAAGGCGCGGAGAATGGGGCCTCGGTTGGTAATCGCGAGGCCGTCTTTGTAATTCAAGCTGGAATATACGACGCGGATGAGCACATCCCCCTCGGGGAGCGCATCGAGAGAC
This sequence comes from Dehalococcoidia bacterium, assembly GCA_025054935.1. NCBI lineage: Bacteria > Bacillati > Chloroflexota > Dehalococcoidia > Dehalococcoidia bacterium. The sequence continues at coordinate 126,312 of JANWZD010000007.1, forward strand.
AACTTCCGAAACTCCGCGCGGTAGTTTCCGTCCGCCTGGTCAACAACAAGAGCGCGAAACGGCTCGCTCATCGTCGTTCCTTCCTTGCCCATGGGTCGGGCTCACTGGAGCGTGGACTGCGTGGGGATAATAAAGAGCAGACGGCGACGACGGCCGCTCAGCGCGACACGCTCGCGGAAGAGGGAAGAGAGTTCTCTCCCTGCACTTTTCCCGCCTGCCCCGTAGCCGCGGCGACCGTCGAGCGACCCGAGAACACGACGGCAAGTACAATCTCCAGCACGCTATGCCGAGCAGCAGCAGCGAAGAGGAGAGGCCTATGCACATCATCACGGTTGAATTCATCGCCAACACTGAGGACGAGGAGAAGGTGCGAGAGGCGCATCGTCCTGTGTTCGAAGCATTCATGGCGCACGAGGCCTGCCTCGGCGCGCAGCTGCTTCGCTCAAAGAGCCGCAAGGAACCGCTCCGCTATCTCGTGCAGACGTGCTGGCGCAGCAAGGAAGAAGCGATCGCGGTCTCCTCCAAGCCCGAGGTGATGGCCGCCCACGACAAGATCTACGAGGTGCAGACCCGCGATCAGAAGATGAGCGTTTGGGGGCCGGTGAGCCAGTATGGGATCTTCGCGGGCGAAGATATCCGATCGCGGCTGCGGCCGACAGAGGCTTCTCATGGCTGAGCCCGGCCGGATCTTCGAGCCAGGGCCAAGCGGGAGCTGGGACGAGGAGGTGGTCTCCTGCCCGGTTGTGCTGCGCGAGGGCGGCCGCTTCCGGATGTGGTATTACGGCCGCGAGCGGAATTTCCCTGGCGGCGCGATCGAAGGGGGAGGGGACGGCATCCCGATGGGACGGACCGGGCTCGCCGAGTCATCGGACGGGATCCATTTCGTGCGGGTGGCCGGCCCCGGCCATCGCGGCGCCGTGCTCGACCCGAGCGGTGTTCCGGGACGTTTCGATAGCTGGCAGGTCGGCGGCACCGATGTGACCCGCGTCGGGGACCTCTACTCCCTCTATTTCATGGGCGCGTGGGACGGCGCGACGATGGTCGAGGGGCACCTGCGGAAGGGCTTCCCGCTCCGGATTGGGCTCGCCCGCTCCACCGACGGCCTCCACTTTGAGCGCGTGGACGGCCCCTACGCCGGCGCGGTGCTGACGAACGGCGCGCCCGGCGAGTGGGACGAGTGGTTTGTCGGCTGGCCGCGGATCCTCGCCCTGCCCGGAGGCGGCTGGCGCATGTATTACCACGGCGCTGGCCCGACCCATCCGCGCGCCGCGGGGATCGCCGAGTCGGCGGACGGCGTCCACTGGGAGAAACGGGGCGTCGTCCTCGCTCCCACGGGCAACTCCGACGATTTCGACTGCCGCGCTATTTCGACGCGCCACGTCATCCCTTGGCAAGGCGGGTATCTGATGGCCTACGAGGCGCTGCCCGCCGAGTCTCGCGGCTCCTACCGCATCGGCATCGCGACCTCACCGGACGGCCTGCGCTGGGAGCGGCTGCGCGGTCCGCTCACCCTCGGCTGCGTTCTTGATGTCGGGCCGGCCGGCACCTGGGATTCCCTCGCCATCGGCACACCGTATCTTGTGCCCGACGGCGCGGGGCTGCTGATGTACTACGTCGGCTTTGGCCCGCGGCCAACCGCCCGCGGCGTCGGCGGAAGCATCGGCCTCGCTCGCTGCGATGGCCGCGACCTGACGCGCTGGGAGAAGGTCAGCGCATGAGGCAGAGCCGAAACGCCAACAGCGCCGGCACCTAACCGAGGTGTGGCGGGCGGCGCTTCTGCTCACGCGCGGCGCTCATCTTGATCGAACGGGCGACAATTCGACAAGGCGGGGGCCGCCAGCCCCCTTCTTCGGAGGAGCAGCCTATGCAGCGTCCGCAACGGATCCCTCCCGGTCCGGGCCAAGAATCGGTGTGGGATTACCCGCGGCCGCCCCGGGTCGAGCCGGTCAGCAAGCGGCTCCGCGTTGTCTTCAACGGCACGACCATCGCCGAGACGACCCGCGGCTATCGGGTGCTGGAGACCAGCCACCCGCCGGTCTACTACTTCCCCCCGGATGACATCCTGCCGGGCGTGCTGACGCCGAACCCGCGGCAAACATTCTGTGAATTCAAAGGAACGGCAAGCTACTACGACGTGTGCGTCGGAGAGCGGACCGCTGCCGCTGCTGCTTGGACATACCGGGACCCGACACCGGCATACCGCGCGATCGCCAACTACGTTGCCTTCTATCCCTCGCGGATGGATGCGTGCTACGTCGACGACGAGCGCGTCCAAGCCCAGCCGGGCGATTTCTACGGCGGCTGGATCACCAGCGCCATCGTCGGCCCCTTCAAGGGCGGGCCGGGCACGGCGGGCTGGTAGGGAGCTCAGCGGCCGAAGGTTTCGATGACCGCGGCAAGGTAGTCGTTCACTCGCGGGCCGCCCGGCGTATAGAAGACAGGGACGTCATACAGCCCGTCCCACCGCTCGGCGAACTGGCGGCGCGCCTCGTCCGGAGGTCCAGTGATCGCGAGCGCATCGAGGAGCGTGTCGGGAAGCGCCGCAAGCGCGGCGTCGGTGGTGCCCGCAGCGAGCGCGGCGCGGACGGCAGCAAATGCCTGCTCCCACCCCATCCGGCGGGCGATTGCATCGAGCTTGGCTGGCTCTCCTTGGATCGCGCGGGCGTAGTACCGCCGGACATCGTCGCGGCAGGTCTGCCGGTCCGGCCCGATGGCGGTGAAGATCCAGCCGCTGACCGGCGGGCGCGGCCGTCCCGCTTCGCGCGCCCCTGCCTCGACTGCCGGGAGGATCACCTCCCGGGCCCAGTGCGCCGGCCAGAAGGGATGCCCCGCCACCCCGTCAGCGACCCGCCCCGCCATCCGCATCATCCGCGGCGTGAGCGCTCCGACATAGATCGGGATCGCGATCGCCGGCTGGCTCCCAAGGATGTCGAGCGAGAAGAAACGACCGCGGAACGGTCCCGGGGGACCGGCAAAATAGCGGCGCATCAGCGCGATCCACTCCGCCATCCGTTCCGCGCCGTGAGAACGCTCGCGCGGGAACTGCAGGGCAGCATCCGGGAGCGTTGTCGCCCCGATCCCGAGCCGGAATCGCCCGCCGGCGAGCCCCTGCAGCAGCCGCGCCGCGCTCGCCACGATCGCTGGCTCGTAGTTGTAGACCGTCAGGACGCCCGTGCCGACCGCAGCGCGCTGACTCGCGAGCACGACCGCCGCGGCATGGATCAGGCCGCCCTCGTGCCATACCTCATCGAAGCCGGCGGCCTCGGCACGCCGGACCCATTCGGCCTGCTCGGCGGGCGGCAAGAAGTTGATCACGATCCCTTTCGGCATCGTCTCCCCCTAGCGGAAACGGGGCATCACCTCGCGGGCAAACAGCCGCAGCATCTCGTGCTCCCGCTCAACCATGTTGAACAGAAAATGCGTCACGCCGATCTCAAGGTACTCTTGAATGCGTGCCGCGACGCGGTCGGGACCGCCTGCAAGATAGAGCGACCTTGCGCGCTCGACCGGAAAGCCGCGGCGCGCTGCGAGCGCTTCGAGGCGGCGGTCAGCCTCCTCGTCGCGCTCGGCGAGCACCAACGGGGCGCCCATCACGAGCTCGATCTCGTCGATCGCACGGCCAACTTCGTCGCAGTGGCGCTGGAGCACCTGCTTTTTGTGCCGCCACACCGCCGGCTCCCCCCACGTCTGCCAGGCGTCGGCGTGCCGCGCCACAATCCGCGCGGTCACCCGCTCGCCGGCGCCGCCAATCAGAATGGGCAGGCGCGGCTGAAGCGGTTTGGGATAGCAGAGGGCGTCCTTCAGCTGGTAGTACCGACCGTGAAAGTTCGCCCGGTGCTCCGTCCAGAGCAGCCGCAGAACCTGCACCGCCTCGTTCAGCCGCCGCAGCCGCTCCGGCACGTCGTAAAAGGGGATGCCATACATCGTGTGCTCGAGTTCGTACCACGCCGCCCCCATCCCCACATACAGCCGGCCGCCCGTGATGTGGTCGACCGTCGCCGCCATATTGGCAAGGACGGCCGGATGACGATAGGTATTGCCGGTCACAAGACAGCCGACCCGGAGGCGGCGGGTGAGCGCGCCTAGCGCGGTGAGGGTAGTCCAGCCTTCGAGGCAGTCATCCTCGATCCACGGCTCCTTGGTGCCCCCGGGGCTGATCGGGATGAAATGGTCAAAAGTCCACCCCGTATCAAAGCCAAGGTCATCAACCAGCTGGAAGACATCAAGCAGCTCTTGCCACGTAATATGCTGGGGGCCAACCTGAATGCCAAAGCGGATCGGAAAGTTCGCCATCGGCGCTCCTTGCGACAGTGTCGGCGCTTGGTAGCATGTCTGCCGCAAGGCCGTCAACTGCGCCGGAGGAGGGCGACGGCTGCCGCTGAGCCGGGGAACCGTCAGCAGCGCGGAGGGAGAGGAGCCCCGCGCCGCCCCATCGCTCGGGAGAGGACGGCGCGGAGTGGCGGAGCGCCGTTAGCTCGGCAGGATGACGCTGTCGATCACGTGGATGACGCCGTTGTCGGCGACAATATCAGCCTGAACCACGCGGGCATCATTCACTTTTACGCCGTCCGACGTGTCGAAGCGGACCTCTTGTCCTTGGACGGTCTTCGCGCTCGACATGGTGGCGACGTCAGCAGCCATCACCTTGCCCGGGACGACATGGTAGGTCAGCACGCTGACAAGCTTATCCTTGTCGGCCAGCAGCCCTTCGATCGTGCCGGCAGGAAGCTTGGCGAAGGCGTCGTCGTTCGGCGCAAAGACGGTGAAGGGGCCGGCTCCCTTGAGCGTGTCGACGAGCCCAGCCGCCTGCACTGCCTTAACGAGGGTGGAGAAGGATCCGGCAGCAACCGCCGTTTCAACGATGTCAGCCATGAGCGAGTCTCCTCACGATACGCCAAGATGTGGGGCTGCGAACGTTCGCAATGAGACTCTAGAGAACTCTGAACCGTCAGTCAAGCTTCATTTTTTGCGCCAAGCGACGCCCGGTGTTCTGTCCAGTAGTGGGTTGTCTTTGCCACCGCCGTGACCACGTTCTTGATCTCGTGTTCGAGCCGAAAGCGCGGACCAGCCGGCAGATAGATGACCGTGCCTTCCCGGCGGGCGAAGACATTCTCTACGATGATCGCCCGCAGCAGCCAAATCGCCATCTCCTCATCGTCACACCGGATGCCGATCCAGCCCGGCGACTGACTGAGCACCACCGGCAGTCCGGTGGTCATCGTGATCCCGCGTGTCAGTTCCGCGATAACGCGCGCGTACCCCTCCGGATCGGACTCGACTTCGCTCGGCGGCACGGGTTCGAGGAGTGTTCCCCGGTGAGGCGGACCGCCGGCCAGCGCAAGCTCACAGAACCCTGACCACACGCGGTCCCACGCCACTTGGCCCTGCTCATCGTAGACTAGGTCTGCCGCGCTCATCGGCGCGGCGCTCACGGATACCCCGCCGCGGTAGCGAGGCGGCAGGATGGCATCGAGTGCAGCGAGCGGGTGCGCATGGCTGAGACCGCCGTGCGTGTGCGTTTCCGCCATTTGCTGTCGCGCCGCCGCCTCGGCTTGCGCAGCGATATGCCGCACGATCGCCTGAACAATCTGAGGGTGGCCGCCGGCTGGCGCCAGTCGCTCGATCGTTAGCGCCGGGTCGGCCGCCTGCAGCTGCCCCAGCTGCTCATCGAGGCGCGCCAGCAGCGGCCCGCCCACCACCAGCAGAGGAGCGACGAGCAGCCGTTTCTCTCCCCGCGCAGTCAGTTGCTCGGCGGCGTCGGCGAGGCGCGGCCAGCTCCCATCGATGAAGGCATAATTCAGCGCTCGAATGTCAGCGCGCTCGGCAAGAAGCCGAGCAAGCCGAGCCACTTCCGCCCGCCATTCGCTGCTCGCGCCGGCTTCTGCAGCAAGGAGCACCGCTCCCGCCGGCGAGCGAGCAAGCTGCTCCGCCAGCGACCCCACAATCGCCTCGCCAAGCGGCGCCCGTCCCAGCCAATGGATGCTCACGGTCGGCATTGTCGCGCGGAGCGATTTGAGGGCCGCCGGCATCTCATCTGGCCCCGTCAAGCAGAGCGAGACGGCGCGGAGGCGATACTTCCCTCCCCCAGCGATCTGGCGGACAGTCGCCGCCGCCTTTGCCGCGCTTGTCAGCCACGCCTTCTCCGACGTCTGCGCCGCGAAGGCAGCGGCCAGAGCCGAGGCGGCAGCGTCGCTCTCGGCTCCATCCTGAACTATCAGGAGGACAGGCGCTGAAGAGAGACGAACCGATGGCATAAGTGTGCCTGCAGGTATGGATGACTGAACCGCTCAAAGTGTAGCCGCACCGGCGGCCTCTGTCGCTCCCGCTCCATCTGGGATGCGCCTTCTGCAGTCAGTCCCTCCAGAGTGGGGGCAAGTCTGCGCGAGGGGGTGATCGATCTCAGCGGGTCGCTTCCCACAGCCACGAGATCGTCACACCGCTCGGCCGCTCCTCGACAGCGCGGAAGCCGGCGGCTTTGAGCATTCCGGTGAAGTCCGCCCGGACCCAGGCGAGCGAATAGGGCTCGGCATTATGCGCGGCAAAGTATTCGCGGTTGTAGTCCTGCAGAATGGACGTGTGGCGCGCCGCGCTCATCATGTCGACAACCGCAAAGATGCCGCCCGGCCGGAGGATGCGATGCACCTCGCGGACGACCCGCTGCGCGACTTCGATCGGAATTTCGTGAAACAGGATGTACGCAAAGGCGAGGTCGAAAGCCTCGCCCGGAAAGCGCGTCTCCTCGGCGGGCCGCTGCGCGAAATGGACTGGAATGCCGAGCTCAACGGCGCGCTTGTGGGCGTAGCGGACCATAGGCGCGGCAAGGTCGATCCCCCAAACTTCCGCGGCGGGAAAGCGCTTCTTGAGCGCCGTCGTGCTTTGCCCGATCGCGCAGCCGAGGTCAACGACGCGGCGCACCACCCCATCTGCCGGCAGCCGCACGCGGTCGACCAGCGCCTGCTGCAGCTCATCGTCGTCATTGTCGCCGGTGAAGAGATACTTCGTTCCGTAGTGGTAGAAATAGCCGGCGAGCGGGTCGCGATGATAGCTCCCGGGCTGGAGATGAAAGGCAACCCGCTCGAAATAGGCAGGGTAGGAGAATGCGGGGTCGTACTCGACCGTGCCCGGCCCGCACTGGTCGGCGGCGTCGAGGGCGGCTTCCAGTTCCGCCCGCCGTTTCTCATAGGTCGCGACCACCCCGTCCCACATCATTTCCTGCGCTGACCGGTGGAGGCGGTTGCGGGCGGCAACGATCGGCAGCGAGTCGAGGGCGCGATGGGCATCTTCCAACGATGCAGGCCAGTGTCCCGCAGCGGCAGCGAACGCCTCGAAGGCGGAACGGGCGCGAGCGCGGAGGGCCGGCTCCACCGCGCCCAGCGTGAATGAGCGCAGCCCCTCGGCGAAGTCAAGATAGGCTTCATCGTCATGGTCAGTCGCTGCGAGCAGTGTCCCAATCCGACCGCGATCCCCCATGCGCACCCCTCTCAGCGGCTCGGCAGCCGGCGTGGTAGAGTCGGCACGCAAAATTTTCCATCTGAGGTGCTCCTTTGGCAACGACACGCACGGCACGCGCCGTCTGGAACGGCGACTTGGCCTCCGGCTCCGGCGAGGTCACGGCGGTGAGCAGCGAGCGATTCGTCAATCTGCCCGTCAGCTGGCCGGCGCGCATCGAGCAGCCGGGCGGACGAACCAGCCCCGAAGAGCTGCTGGCCGCCGCCCACGCCAGCTGCTTCGCGATGGCGCTCTCAGCGGGGCTCGGCCGCGCCGGAACGCCCCCGACGCGGCTCGAGGTGAGCGCAACCGTCACCTTCGACCGAGTCAACGAGGCGTGGACAGTCACCAAGAGCGAGCTCACGGTGCGCGGGAGCGTGCCCGGCGCAACTCTCGAGGCATTCCGGCAGGCCGCCGAAACCGCGAAGGACAGCTGCCCCATCTCGCGTGCGCTGAAGGGCAACGTTGAGATGAGCGTCGCGGCGTCGCTCGATGGCTGAGATGACCGGCACCGCCGCCCTCACCCTTGCCGAATGGGAGACGTTCCTCGATCGGGTTGAGCAGCCGCTCAACGTTCAGCGGCGCGACCGCTTCTGGTACGAAGGAGAACTGATCGACCGATCGTTCGCCTTTCTCTTCCAAGATGGGCGGCTGGTCAGCGCAACCGAGACGTTCGCGACCACGACGGGCGCTCCCCCTCGCCCCTTCGCCGACCCCGCGCCAGCGTGGGAGCGGATTGCAGCGGGGGCGGGAGACCTCGCGCGGGCGGTCGACGCGGGACGGATCACCGCGCCCAAACTGACCTTCCAATTTCAGTTCTGGCTGATGCCGGACGTCGTCGCCTACGAAGTGAACTATCTTGCGAACGACGCCGAGGAACTGTTCGCCGGTAAACCGGTCCTCCCTGCAGAACCGAGCCGCTGGGAACGGGTTGCTCATCTGCTGCGGGAGGGAAGCGTGCGCTTCGACGGGATGGAAGGGCAGTTTCAACGCGCCCGCTATCTCCAGACCTATTTCGCCTTCCGCTTCGTCGACGGCGAACTGCGCGAGGTGCGGGAGATGGGTTTCGGCGCGCTTCCCGACCGGGTGTACGGCGAGGCGGCGCAGGTGTGGCGCGATCTCGGCAGCGGCCAGTTCAATCCGCTCCGCGACGTGGAGCGGGGCCGCTTCGGGCCGAACCTTGTGGCGACGTTCCGCGTTCTCAAGCATGGGCCTGTCGGGCATCTCGGCATCTTTCTTCGCCCGCTCCAACGGTTGGGGGTGCGATGATGCTGTCCGGCCGCGCTACCATGGAATACTGGGAGCAGTTTCTCGCCGAGACCGTCCGGCTTGACGTGCCGGCAATCGAGCACGGGTCGCCAACGTCGCGCGGCTGGATGATGACCAAACTGATCGTCGTCCAGCTTGAGCGCGGAGTGCCGGTGGACGCGCGCGAGCTCGGCGATTTTGGGGAGCCGAGTGTCGTCTTTGCCGACCCCGAACGAGTGTGGAACGACTTGCTCGCCGAGCGGATCAATCCGTTTCACCAAGTCGCGACGGGGCAGCTCCCGCTTGAACGCTTTTCCGCCGCCCTGCTTCTCTCCAAATCGCCGCTCCGCTTCTACAACGGCCCGCTCCTCTACTTTCGGGTCGACCCTCTGCTCGACCTGCCGAACGCGCACCGCTACGGACTGGCGGAGTGGGAGCAGCTGAAGGCCGACATCGCGCGCCCGCTGCCGGCGCCCGCGGCGGAGGATGCCCCCGCTGTCGACGGCCTGCTCATTCAGCGCGTGCTTACATTTCGCGCGTTCGATGGCCGGGTCGTGCAGGCCGCGGAACTTGGGGGCAGCCCTGACGGCCGCCCCATTCTCTGGGAGCCGGCGCAGCGGATCTGGAACGACATCGTTGCCGGCGCGCTCTCCCCAACGCGCCACCTTGCTCATCTTTACGGAGATGTCGAACGGATGTCAGCGTTCTTCTTTTATGTCAAAGACCGCGACCATATCGGCTACGAGTTCGGGATCCGGTAGCGTCCTCAAACGTTGTAGCAGCGGGATGGGTTCTCCCAGAGGATCCGCTCGGCACTCTGTTCGGCAAGGCCGCTCTGCTCGCGGAAGGCAGTCGCGAAATCGCCGCGCTGTCCGGACCCATCGCGCCGCGAGGAGCTGCCGGCGACAAGGCACCGGTCGCCGACCCAGCCGATGACGTACTCAAGGTCTTCAGCCGGTTCACAGGAGAAGAAGAGCCGCCCCCCGAGCAGCCGCTCGGCACGCTCGCGACCGGCCGGCGTCAGCGCCCGCAGCGCATTCGGCAGCCAGTCGCAGCCGAGCTCCAGCCAGAGGAAACGCACTCGCTCGAAGCGGTCGGGGATTGTCGAGGAGAGCAGGCGGTCGAAGGCGTACATTGAGAACAACTCGCCCAGTTGGCGCGTGCTGTGGGCGCGCTGCAGTCCGAGCTGATCGGACGGCGCACCGTCGAGCGCCTCGGCCGCCGAGCTGCCGGACCCGACATGAACCGCGAGGGTGAGGCGATGCTGGTCCAGTGCGGCGTAGATCGGCTCGAAGCGCGGATGATCGAGGGGATAATCCCACTCCACTCCGCGCGCCATCACCGCAACGCAATTGCCAAGACGGGCGACCCGGTCGATCTCGCCCGCCGCAGCGGCAGGATCCCGCCACGGGACAACCGCAGCATAGGAGAGGCGGCCACCAGCGCGGCTGCACGCTTCGGCGAGGAAACTGTTGTAGCTGACGCAGAGCGCCGTCTCCAGCTCGAGATCCTCCGCGACATTGCCGAGGAACAGCGAGGGGTAGACCACCTGCACCGTCACGCCCATCCGGTCCAGCTCGGCGAGCCGCGCCGGCACATCTGTCAGCGCCCGAGCGCTGGGCGACCCGCCTGCCCCCCGCGCTGCGGATGGGACCGTATGCTGCCGGACCTTCCTGTCGATCACCCAGACCGTCATGCCCCCGCCATAGACGGTGTCGGACGGAAAAGTGACGGGCATCGGGCGGCGAGGACGGAGCCGCTCCGGCAAAAATTGCCAGCAGGCAACCCCTTCTTCAATATGAGCATCCGCGTCGATGACTGGCATCCGAGCCTCCGCAACAGTGTGGCTCAACTGCGCTCCAACGGAAGGCGAAAAGCAACGCGCGCCGGCAGAAAACAGGTCGTCTCCGTGCACACCTGGTAGGCGACCTCGCCTTCAACGACCGCCGCTTTCGGCTCGATCGGTAGCCGGCCGACCACCTGCCCGTGGTAGACCCAAAACTGGTCGGGCACATCCTCGACCGCGAGCCGCTCTGCCACCGGCCACTCGGGGCGGCCGACGACGACCGCGCTGGCCGGGTCGAGGTGCACCGAGAGCGGAACAAAGCCCTCGGGCACTGGTTCGGCATAGAGGTGATAGCCGGGCGCGATCGTTACGCGGACTGTTAGGACGCGCTGGGACAGCGCGGCGCCCGGCTCGAGCGCAACTTCCACCGTGACTGGCTCTTCTTGATGGTTCACACCATCCCCCAGCGGAAGCCCATTCCTCCAACTCCCAGCACGAGAGCGAAAAGCGTGAAAACAGACGCGATCAGGAATGTCACCACCAGCACGATGATGAGGCTGATGACGATGGTTAGGATCGCCTTCGTTGTATCGAGGTCCAGCCCCTCGCGGACAGCGAAGAAGCCGGTGAGCACAACCCAGACGAACAGGACGAGGCTGACCGCGATGCCGAGGAGCGGGATCCCGGAGAGAATGGAGAAGATGTTCGGAGAGTAGGCGAATCCGAGCGTTCGGATCATTTCGCCGAGGGATGCCGTTCCGCCAAAAAGCCGCGTGCCGATGAACTGGACGACGACCGCCCACACCACAAAGCCGATGACAGCGGCGAGAAAGCCGTTGACCAGCGCGATGACAGCATTGCCGAAGCGCAGGCCGCCCAGCACCTCCTGAATAAAGCCGGCGAGCGCCATCGAGACCGCCGCAACAAGGACGATAGTCCACGCCTGCCCGGTGGCCGTCGAATCAGCCTCAACCTCGTTGAATACCGCCCGGTCGAGCCGCAGCACCCGCCCCACCCGATCGAGAAGGTTGCCGCTCTGTGCTAGGGGAGAAACCATATGTCCTCCTCAGTGCTTCGATTGCGAGGGCGCGTGGCGCTAGTGTACTCCGAGCGCCGGTCACGCGCTCACGGCGAGACGGCTTGGCGTCCTCCCTCCTCCCGAGGGAACGCCGCCCGAGCCGCGCTGGAGGGCAGGAGCAGAGAAGCGCTCCCGCGGCTGTGATCCTTTCGGCGCGGGGACTGCGGGCAGTTCCCTGTTAGGTCACCCGCCACTCCGAGGCGAGCAGAGGCGGGCCGAACGTTCGCGCAAGCGGGCCATCTGCAGCGCGCCCTTTCTGCCCGCACGGGGCACGCGTTCCTACTGGTGCTCCCCGCCCACGCGCCCCCGGCGGCCGGCGTTAGCTGCCGACCACCGCCGCAGCGACCCGGGCTTGGCTTTCGCGCCACTCTTCTGGCGCAAACCCGAGCGCCGGGACGGCGAGAGCAAACTGCCCCACCGGCACGGGCGAAAGCGTGTCGACGAAGTCGAACGACTCGACAGCCGCGGCAAGGTCGCGCGGACGACAGACGATGACAAACTGCCGAACGATGGAGTCATCGAGGAGCTGCGCGGCATCGCGATACCGTCCCTCGCGAACGGCGCGAGAGAACTCGGCGGCGAGCTGCTGCCCGCTCAGTTCGGCGAGGCGGGGCAGGAAGCGGGGGATCGCCAGCCCTGCCGTCAGTTCGAGGCGCGCGCGCCGCATCGCTTCATCCAAGTCGTCATGGACGGAGGTCAGCATGCCCGCCGAGATCGGAAACTCCTCCGGGCGGAGGGAGCGCGCGAGCGCAGCGCGCTGCTGCAGCACCGAACGGGCAGTGAGGAGATGAAGGGCGAGCCCGTCGCCATGGGCGCAGGCGAGGCGAACCATCTGCGGGCCGCTGGCAGCGAGCACGATCGGCAAGTCGCGAGGGGAGAGGCCGTAGCCGACGCCGGCAGCCCGGAAGAACCGGCCCACGTAGCGAACGGGCTCGCCGGCCGGGCTGCGCAGCAGCGCCGCGACTGCAGCAGCGTAGTCGCGCAGCCGCGCAAGGGGAGGCGCGAACACGCCGCCGTGCCCTTCCTCGATCACCGGCTCGCTGCCCGGGCCGAGGCCAAGCGTAAATCGACCGCGGCCGGTTACGGTAAGCAGCGAGGCCGCTGCAGTCGCCGTCTGCAGCGGGGAGCGGACAGGGAGAGCAATGAGGACGCGCACCGGAATCCGCTCGGTGACGGCGGCGGCAAGCGCCGCGTCGACAAAGCAGTCAGCGCCCGCGGTATCGGCGACGGCGACGCCCCCGCGCCCAGCAGCATCGGCGCGAGCGCACCACTGCTGCCACTCGCGCGAGTCGCGCGCGACAGCGCGGGAAAGGACGAGGCGCGCCACCCCTCACTCTGGCCGCTCGGCCGTGATGACCATCCCATCCTCATAGGCAGCGTGACGAGTGACGTTGCGGAACCCCGCTGCGGCGATGGCGCGTTCGAGGTCGAGCGCCATGTACTCGGGGAGGAACGGCTCGGGGCCGGCTGCGCCGCGCGCCGCCCGGGCAGCGCGCGCTTCTTCGGTGTCGTCGTACAGCACTTCCATCGCGCTCAGCGCCCCGCCGGGGCGAATAAGCCGAAACATCTCGGCGAGGATCGCGCGCGCATCCGCTGCCGGCATTTCGTGGAGGACGTACGTGAAATGGACGACGTCGAAGCTGGCGTCGGGAAAGACGGTCCGTTGGGCGTTCTGAAGGTAGAACTGCACGTTGCGGACGCCGCGGTCGGCTGCCCACTGGCGGGCGAACCGAATATACGGCGCTGAGAGGTCGATGCCGATCACTTCAGCCTCCGGCCACAGCTCGGCGAAGGCGAAGGCGGTCGTGCCAGTGCCCGTGCCGATGTCGAGGACGCGCCGGAGCGCTCGTCCTGCGTGGATGCGGGCAAGGTGTTCGCGGATCTGCTCCTCGCGCGTAAACGTGAAGCGCGTCCGCGCCAAGTAGACAAGCCGCGGAATGCGCGGATTGGTATGCGCTCCCGGCTGGAAATGCACCGGCGTGAACCAATAGGCCGGGAAGTCAGGGATCGGTGCGCCGGGCGGCAGAACGTCGCTCAGGTCGGCCGGACCGTCATAAGCGGGACACATCTCCACCCATTCGCGAAGGACCTCGACTGCCCGCTTCGGGTCGGTGTGGGCAAGCCCGAACATCCAGCGCTCAAACGGGGTCATCTCCTGATAGATCGTCTCGCGCGTGATCGGGGTCGGCTGCGGCTCATGAGGGGCAAGCTCGAGTGCCATCGCGTCCTCCTCCTCCCAATGCGGGAAGCATATCAGCCCCTCATCCTCCTGCAAGGTCCAACTCGATATTGGCTCTTGTGTCTACACATTCTCGCGCTACACTCCCCAAAAACAGCGAGGGAGGAGACGGTGACCGAACAACTCGGCCCGGCGCGGCTCGACGAGGCAGTGGCGTGGTTTGAAGAGAATGCCGCGGCGGCTCGTGCGGTGATCGTCGCCCTCTCGCCCGAGTCGCTGCGGGTCGTTCCCGACGGCGAGCCGTGGAACGTCGCCTCGATCGTCAGCCACATGGGGGCTGCGCTCCATTTCTCGCTCGCCGTCGAAGCAGTGATGCGGGGCGGTCCTCCGCTGGGCCCGGAGGTGTTCGCCGAGAACCGAGCGAAGGTCGAAGCGGCCGCCGGCGCGTCGAAAGAGGACCTGCTCGCCGCCTTCGATGAAGGGGTGGCCGCCTTCCGGCAGCACCTCGCCTCGCTCGACGAGGAGGAATACGGGCGGGTCTACACGATGCGCGACCCGTTCGGCCGCGAGACGACTTGGAGTTCGCGCTTCGGCGTCTGGCGGCAGGTGACGCATCTGCAGGAGCATGTCGCCCAGATCCGCGACTGGCTTGCCCGCGGGTCAGCGCCGACCGCCTGAGCCCTCTCAGGTGAGGAGACGGCGTTCGACCGGCCGGCCACGCGCCAGCCACTCCTGCACTTGCTCCAGATGCTCGCGCAGGTGGTCGATAGAGCTTTGGAGCACGGCGGGCAGAGAGACGTCGACCTGCCGGCCGCTCGGCATGGTCACCGGCGTGACAGCAAAGAATGCGTCTTCGGCGAGCGCCGCAACGTAGGCGCGCGTTGCTGCCACGCGCTGATCGATGAGCGCGAGCAGTTCCTCCCGGGATGGAAGCTCGTCGACAGGCGGGTCATAGATCCGCATGTCGGCCGATGTCGCTTCGCGCGTGGTTAGGGCGATCTGGTGGAGGTCGCGAGGATAGGTCAACCCGGCCGCGGCGTGATACAGGATCTGGGCGACAGTCCACGCTTCGCCCGCTACCCCGACCGACAGCTCCTCCTCGCTCAGCCGCGAAACGGTCTCCCGAAGCCGCGCGACGTGCGCCTCCCACTCGCGCAGGGCCTTCGCCCGCAGCTCGCTCGGCGGCTGCTCCGTCACTCTCCCCTCTCCTCGGTCTCAAAACCTGCCGTTAAGATACCCGATAGTGCTCTCGTCTCAATGACGGGGAAAGGGATGGGAGGGTGAACGGGTGCAGAGCAAAGCAATCCCGGTGCCTTGGGGAGGGGTGACCCCCTCAACGCTCGTCGCTCCGCTGCTCCTCGCAGCACTTCTCTTCGCCCAGGTCCTCTTGGGAGCGGCTCTTCGGAACGGGCCTTTTCAGGATGAGGCCACATTCATCTATGCGGGGCGGCAGTACGTTGAGGCGCTCACCGGGGGCCCCCCAGTCACCGAGGAGTATGCACGCTACTTCGCGGGCCTCCCCTATCTCCAGCCTTTGGCGCTCGGCGCTCTCGCCATGGTCGGCGGGCTCGAGGCGGCGCGCGCGCTCTCCACTGCTATGCTCCTTGCGGTTACGCTCGGCGTGTTTCTCCTCACGCGCCTTCTCTTCGACGAGCGAAGCGCCCTGTTCGCTGCGGCGGTCTTTGCCTTCCAAGCGCCGGTGCTCTTCATCAGCCGGCTTGCGACCTACGATTCGGGCTGTTTGCTCCTCCTGACGTTCGCTGCGGTGATGGCTGTCGGTGCCGCGCACTCTCGCGGCGGCCGTGGGCTCGACCTTGCAGCAGGTGCCGCCCTGCTCGTCGCCGGCGCCTTTCTTGTCAAGTATTCGGCGCTCATGTTTGTGCCGGTCATCGTCGCGCTGCTCGGCGCCGAAGCGTGGCGGAGAGCAGGGGCGCGGCGCGCGATGGTCCTCGTTGCGACGATGCTCGCCGTGTGGGCAGGAGTGGCCGCGCTCAGCTTCGTCTTTCTCGCCGGCTCGCTCGCGCAAGATGTTCGGAACGGCGTCACCTTCAGCGTTTCGGTGACCCGCATCAGCCCCAGCGACGTCGAACGTCTGCTCCGCGAGCGGTTCGTGGAACTGACCGCCGGCCTCTGCCTCCTGAGCGCCGCCGGCGCCCTCCTGACCGCACGCCAGCGGCCGCTACTCGCGGCGGTGCTGGCCGGCGGCTTCCTCCTTGCGCCCCTCTATCACGCCGTCCGCGGCGAGATGGTCTCGCTGCAGAAGCACGTAGCGTACGGCGCGATCTTCGCAGCGCCCCTTGCCGGATCTGCTCTCGCCCGCTGGTGGGGGAGCAGCGGCGACCTCGGGCTGGGGATCCGACGGGTGAGCAGCGGTCTCGTGATCTGCCTGCTCGCCTTCAGCGGCGTCAGCGGGGCACGGCTTCTCTACAGCGAGTGGCCAGATGGGCAGAGCGCCGCCGAAATAATGCGACGCGAACTGACCCCCTCAAGTAAGGTCTTGGCTGAGGAGGTCGAGATCGTGCGCCTCACCGCCTATGGGCTGCTGCCAGACAAAAACTGGGTGAGTACTGAGTGGGTCGGTCCCTCCTACGCGTGGCCCTACCCAGCAAGCCGTGACGGAGCGACGGGGCGAACGGCGATGCGTGAAGCGATTGAAGACGGCTGGTTCGACCTCATCCTGTTTCGCTACGGACCAAGTAACGCCCTTGCTAGGGAGCTGGAGCCTGTCATTCAGGGAAGCGGCCGCTATACCGAGATCGTTCGCCTTCCCTATCGCACTCGCTTCGGCGAAGGGCAGTACGTTCTCTGGAAGCGCGTGGGCTAAGGGTCTTCCCAGCGCGAGAGGTACCAGTCGGGCGCGACGGCACGCGCGAAGGCGGCGAGCACCTCCGGCGACGCATCAATCCGCCAGTCAAAGCCGTGCGTCGCTTCGTTGAACCAGACGAGGGCGCGAACGCGCGGGAAGCGCCGCGGGAGGTCGCGCAGGGTCGCCTCGATCCACGCTGATTTCCGCGGGTCGTCGTGAACCCCGATCTCCGCGATCATCACTGGGCGGCGACTGAGTGCTAGAAGCCGGCGGTACGACTCTTCGGCGATCTCCGGAAATGGGCGCCACCCTCCCCACGGCTCCGCGTTGTAGACGTCGAGCGCAACCCAGTCCACCGTATCGTCGCCCGGAAACATCGGCTCAAAGGCAGCTTCCGGCCGCCAGATCACCCCGGGCGACCAGACCCACTCAACATTGACGGCGCCCTCCTGCTGAAAGATGGCATGGAGCCGCCGCCACGTCGCGACATACTCCGCGGCGGTATTGCCCGCAACCCCCACCGCCCAGGGGTAGCTTCCAAGGTTCATCTCATGTCCCCACCGCAGGAGGACACGTTCGCCGATATCGCGCAGCCCCCGCGCCCAGCTCCGAATGTAGAGGTCGTAGTCGCCGCGGAGGATGGCGGCGAGGCGATAGCGCGGCTGGTCATAGCCGCGACGATAATCCCACGGCTCCCACGTGATCATCGGCGTCCGGCCCAGCTCAAGGACAGCGCGTATCCGCTCCGCGTCGAAGCCGGCATCGGGCGCGCCCCAGCCGACAAACCAGTGGACGATGGCAAATTCCTTCCCGACCGCCGCCTCGAGCGCAGCCAGTTCACGAAGGGAGCCCGGCTGCCAGACGCCGAGCATGATGCGCGTCGGCGGAGAAAAGAGGCAGGAGGAGAGCAAGACCGACAGCCCTACGAGCACTGCAGCGACGCCGAAGCGGGTTACGAGCAGCGCTCGTGCCTCCAGAGAAGAGCAGCCAGCTTCCAGCCAAGCGAGGAGGACACCAACGGAGGGCGGGCCCGCGGCGCCACGTCCCTCCCGTCAGGAGACGTAGCGGAAGCGGTAGGTGCGCCAGTAGCCGACATCGGTGCCGAATGAGGCCATCAGCTTCTTGGCACGGCGCGCCATGGGGTAGCGGCGGAGGGACCGCAAGCCTCGCTGGGCAATACGATAGGGGCTGTACACTTTCTTGCACAACCAGTCGTAGGCTTCCCTCAGCTCGTCGACAGTCATCTGCTTCGGAATAAATGTGACGTGCGAAGTGTCATAATAGCTCCAAGGGACATCAAGCAGCCGCCCTTCGCGCTCAAGCTGGGCGCGTTGCGGCGTTCCCGGATACGGCGTGAGCACCGTCACCGAGACCGAGTCCAATTCGCTCTCGCGAATGAACTTCCACGTCTCTTCGAACGTTTCGAGGGTATCATCGTCAAAGCCGAAGACGAATAGGCCAACCACGCCTATTCCGTGATCATGGCATGTCTTGATCACCTGACGATATTCATCCTGGATTCCGCGCGACTTGCCGCCAAGATTGCGCTTGTTCTTCGGATTGATCGACTCGAAGCCGATAAACAGCTTGTCGAGATGCGCTTCGCGCGCGAGGTCAAGCAATTCGGGATATTTCCCGACCATCTGCTCCGCTTGGGCGGTCCAGCCAGTCAACGGCAGCTTCGCTAGGGCTCGCAGCAGCTGCTCCGTATATTCGGGATTGAGGCGAAAATTCAAGCCGAAATTATCATCAGTAAGAAAGAACCGGCGGATTTTCCGCCGCTCGATCTCTTCGATCACTTCAGGAATTGGCCGAAGCCGCATCTTCTGACCAGAAACGCGAATCGCCGTGCAGAACGAGCAGTTCCGCGGGCAGCCACGCGTGATCTCGAGATACGGCGTCCAGTACTCCCGGTTCTCCGCCACCATTTTGATGACGCGATCGGTGAGCGGAGCAACGCCTTCAAGGCTGTTCCATTCCTCGTCGCAGTAGTACGGCTTTGCGCCGCCCGAAAAGTGATCCTGGACGATTTGCGGCCAGGTGCGATAGGCCTCGCCGACATTGACAATATCCGCCCACTTGGCGACGTCCTCGGGAGAGAGGGTGGCGTGAACGCCGCCAACCGCCACCGTTCCCCCCCGTTCCTTCACCTTCAGCGCAATATCCCGCGCCCGGTCGATCGAATGGGTCATACTCGTGATGCCGACAAGATCGCCCGGACGGATATTCGAATATGGGATCGGCTCGCGATTCTCGTCCCAAATCTCGACCGGGATCGAGTCCGGAACGAGAGAAGCAAGGCGCATGAGGGTATACGGCGACCCCGGAACCCTGCCGAAAACGCGACCATCGCGCTTTGGATAAATCAGGACGACCTTCGCCATCTGATCTCCCAGTTACGCGCTCTGTACATACTCAGGCCGTCCCGTATTGAGGAAAAACCGCCGAGCAGCAGCAGCATAGCGCGGTAGATTTCGCCAGGTGTCAAGCATTGTCATCCGCCGCCAAATGCGGCTCGGTCGCAAGTAGAAGCGGCGGTAGGCTTCATGCCATTTCTTCTCCACAATCTCGGGCGTCGTCTCTCCGATCGAGAAATGAGCACGGTCGCTGTGAATAGCGAGCTCTTCCCAACTCTTCACATGAAACTGTCCTTCACGGACAATGATGTCATACAGTTCTGTGCCGGGATAAGGTGTCGCGATCATGAAGTTGGCAAGATCCGGGTCGAGCTCGATAGCGAAGCGGATCGTCTCTTCCATTGTCTCTTCAGTATCGCCGGGCATCCCAAAAATGAAGAAGCCCATCGTCTGCAGCCCGGCCTTCTTCGCGTTCCGCATCGCCGTTCGCACTTGGTCGAGCGTTTGCTTCTTCTTCATCCGATCGAGGACGGCCTGATTGCCGCTCTCAACGCCGAACCCGACCCGGCGGCATCCCGCCCGCTTCATCAGAAAGAACAGCTCTTCATCGGTGGCATCAGCGCGCATCCCGTGGATTGTGACCCACGGGACATGGGTCAGGTTGTTGTCGATGAGCGCCCGGCACAGTTCTTTGGCTCGAGCGAGGTGGAGATTCCAGACATCATCAGCAACGCCGATCTCGGTCGCTTTGCACTCTTCGATCAGCCAGCGCCACTCGGCGATCACCTCACTGATCTTGCGCGGGCGCCATGTCCGTCCTTCGACGCTGCGCGAGCAGAACGTGCAGGCGTGGGGGCACCCTCGCGAGGTCATAATGGTGAACGACCGTTCTTTCCGCCAGCCATCGGTCATCGGCTGGAGGTTGCTGTACTTCTCGACGTTGAAGAGGTGGAAGGCCGGCCGCGGGAGGGTCGAGAGATCCTTCTGAAAGGGACGGTCAGGGTTGTGGATCACCTCGCCTGTCTCGAGCTTGATCGTCAGCCCCCGGATCTGCCGGAACCGCTCCGCCGCTTCGCTGAGCGGGCGGCCATTCAGTTCCGCGAGGATCGGGAACAGCTCGCGCACTGGCTGCTCGCCCTCGCCGCGCACCACCATATCGACACTCGGCCGTTCGATCTGCTCCAGCGGCTGAATGGTTGGATGGGGCCCGCCCATGATTGTCAAGGCGCCGGCCGCTTTGGCGGCATCTACAGCGTGCCAGGCATCGACAATTTGCGGCGTCGTGGCCGTGACGCCGACAACGTCCCACCCCTCGGCGAGGACTTCCTCATACGGCTGACTTTCCGCCGCGCCGTCGTAAATCCGCACGGTGTGGCCCAGCTCTTCAAGCGCGCCACCAATGTAGGCCAAGCCGAGATGGATCAGCTCAGGCGAGGTCCAGATTTTCGACTTCGGGTTTACCAAGAGCACGCGCATGCGTTCACCCTCGTGTCACAGCCGGATCGGCGACGGCGACCGCTGCGGGTCGCTCGCGGCGTCGTCGCCCGAGGCATCGCGCGCCGCAGGAGTCGGGCGCCGGAGTGCGGAGAGCCAAGCGACGCCGCCGAGGAGCCCCGCGCCGACAATAACTCCCTGCATCAGTAAGGACATCGTCAAGGCTTGCGCCTCGCTCATCACCCCTGCAAGCGACGCGTAGAAGAAGACATAGACCGCTTGCTGGACGCCAAGCCCGTTGATCGAGATCGGCACGAGCAAGACAAAGGCAATGATCGGGTTAAAGACGAAGAAGTAGACGAACGGCGCCTCCGCGCCGATCGCCACGCCGCACAGCCAGTTGACGACCGACGTAACCGTCTGGATGCCGAAAGAAATTGCCGCGGCGGACGCAATCGCCCCGGGAGCGCGCCGGTAGGCGGCAAAGGCGTCGGCGACCGTTCGGCCTGTCATGCGCAGCCGGTTGAGCGGCGGCAGAAGCACGAAAAGATACCTTGCTTGGCGCGTCACCGACCGCGTGATCAGCCCGAGGAACAGCAGCAGGGTCGCAGCGAAAAGCGCAAGCGAGAGGACAGCAACATGCCAGAGCGCTGTCGCGCCGGTCCACATCGCTGCGACCGTTCCGAAGAGCGCTGCCGAGGCGATGAAGACCAGCAGTCCGACGAGGCGGTCGACGATTACCGACGTCGCCGCCGCGGTCCCGTTCACGGCCGAGCGGGAGAGATCGAACGCCCGGACAGCGTCGCCCCCGACATTGCTCGGGAGAAAATTCCCGAAGAAGAGGCCGACGAACGTCGAGCGGAGCAGCTGGCGGAGGGGAACCTCCACCCGCTGTGCCCGTAGGAGGACCCCCCACTTGTAGGCATTCATCGCAATCGCAAGGAGGTAGAGCGCGAAAGCGAGCAGGATGATGCGCACATCCGCTCCGCGCGCTTCCGCTGCAATCCGTGCCGGGTTATCCTGGGCGATAAGCCACGCGACCAGCGCCAGACTGATCGTCAGGCGGAGGAGGAAGGAGAGCAGCGGCCTCACTTCGCCTCACGAAGACCGGGTGGGCGCGGAGCGACTGCTGGCGGAAGCGACGCCTTCTCCAGGTCGACCCGCTTCGTCGACCATGCCATCTCCCAGATGACATGCTTCCGGCCGCGAATGTAGTAGTCGTACGCGCCGAGCATGCGCGCAAACAGCTCGAGCGCGCCGGCCGTGAAGATAAACACCACCATCCGCAGGAGCCGATAGATCTCCTGCGCCGCAAGGCGGGCGACCACGGCGGAGTTGAGGCTGGCCACTTTGTAGCCGTACTTGTGCTTCAGGTGCAGATGACCCGCATGGTTGCGCCGCCGCTGCCGAATGAATTCCGCAATCGACTCAGGCCCCATGTTATAGACGACTGCGTTCGGCGCATAGACAACGCGCAGCCCGCGCTGAATGATGAACGCCTCCATGAACGCCTCGTCCATCGCGACATCGGTCGGGATCGCGTCGATCAGCTTGCGAAACGCGATCAGTTCGCCGAGGCGAGGCACCTCAAGGCAGAGCTGGTGCTCCAGTTGGAGGCGAAGATGACTCATGTAGCCGATAAACTGGTCTGACGCATTGACCGGCACCTTCTGTGCGCCCGTCATCCCGATTGTCGGGTCGAAGAAGGGCTTGATCAGGTGCTCGATCGTGTCGTGGCGGACAAGCGTATCGCCGCTCTGCACGACGACGATGTCCTCCTTCGCCTGGGAGAGAAAGAGGTTAATCGCCGCCGTCTTGCCTTCTCGCCGCGGCTGGACGAGCAAGCGGACACGCGGATCCTTCGCCGCATAGGACTCGACGATCTCATGCGTACGATCGGTGCAGCCGCTGGCGACCACGATGATCTCGCTGATCTCGACTGTCGCCAGTTCCTGCGCGAGAAGCGCCTCAAGGAGACGCCCGATGTTCGCCTCCTCGTTGTAGGCCGTCACTCCGATCGAGACCCGAAGCCGTTCGCTCGTCATCGCTCGCGTCCATCCTGCCGCTAGCAGACGGCCTCAGGAGCTGGCTCCTTGCGCGGCGAGTGGTACGGCATCGCCATCTTGATCGCCATGCTCGCCAGCCGCGGCAGTTGCTGCCATGTTGAGCGGCGCGCTAGCGTCTTTAGGATGCGCCGCGGCCGAAGATAGAAGCGCCGGTGCGCCTCGTGCCATTTCCGCTCCATCACTTCTGCCGGCAGATCGAGCTCGTAGCGGGCTTTGCCTTCCAAGAAGATGTAATCGTCCCAGTCGTCCATCAGCAGCCGCCCCTTCTCCAGCACCTCGTTGTACAGGATCGTGCCAGGGAAGGGAGTGGTCATCGAGAAATTGGCGACATCCGGGTCCAGTTCGATCGCAAAGCGGATCGTCTCTTCAATCGTCTCTTCCGTATCCCCCGGAAGCCCGATCATGAAGAACCCGATCGTTTCTAGGCCAACGGCTTTGGCGTTCGCAAATGCCTCTCGCACCTGCTTCATCGTGTGCTTCTTATTGATGCGCTGGAGAATGAACTCGTTGCCCGTCTCCGGCGCAAAGGCGACGCGCTTGCAGCCAGCGGCTTTCATCTTGGCGAGCAGTTCGCGATCGGCCAAGTTCGAGCGAATGCCGTTGATGAGCAGCCACGGAACGGTGTTGAGCCCTTCCTCAATCAGCGCGTCGCAGATTGCCGCCACGCGCTTGCGGTCGATATTGAACGAGTCATCGACGATGCCGATCTCGGTCGCGCCGAGGTCGTAGATCAGGTGGCGAAACTCCGCGATGACGCTCTCTACCGAGCGAGCGCGCCACTTTTCGGGGAAGGTCGACTGCGAACAGTAGGTGCAGCGATAGGGACAGCCGCGGGAGGTGCACACCGCAAACGACCGCGCCTTCCCGCCGTCCATTGTCGGCTGGAGCGAGGTATACCCTTCCTTCCGAAAGAGGTGGTACGCCGGGAACGGGAGCGAGTCGAGGTCGCGGATCGGCGGCCGCTCCGGATTGTGGATAAAATCGCCGCTCGGCCCGCGGAAGGAGACGCCCTTCACGCCGACGAGGTTCTCAGCGAGCGCCGCCGTGTCATGCCGCGGCGTCCGCGCGACCACCTTCAGGAACTCTTCCCACGTCGCTTCGCCTTCGCCCCGCGCTACCGCGTCGATCGGCGAGCGCCGGAGCGTCTCCTCAGGGAGCACTGTCGGATGCGGGCCGCCAATCATGATCGGGCAGGGATGCAGCCGCTTCAGCTTTTCGGCAACTGCCCATGCTGCCTTCACTTGGGGCGTGTTTGCCGTCAGGCCAACGACATCCGGCGGAAATTCCTCCACCAAGCGTTCGAGGGGCGTGTCTTCGACCTGCATATCGAACACCCGCACCCGGTGCCCAAGCTGCTCCGAGATCGCGGCGATATACGCGATCCCAAGCGGCGGCGACGTCCGAACCGCAATCGGCATGTTGATGTTCGGGTTAATCAGCAGCACATTCATCGTCGATATACCTCATCCAGCCCTGCGGCCGATGCCGCGACGACGAATTCGCATCGCTGCGAAAGACGTCGGGATAGGCAGTCAAGCAGGCGCTCAACCAGCCGCTGGTACTATAGCACAGCTTTTCTCCTTCGGGGCTCGCTTGTTCCGTTCGCACCCCCTGTTGCGCCCGCCTTCGCGCACGTGGTAGGCTCGCCTCGAAGGGAATGGCTGACGACCACTATTCCATCGCGATTGAGATTGACGCGCCGTTCCGTGAGCGGGTCGACGCGCGTGCTCTTCTCGGAGCGGCAAAAGCGACCCTCGCCGCCGAGTCGGTACGACCGCCGGTCGAGGTCAGCCTGCGCATCACCGACGACGCGACTGTCCAAGCGCTGAACCGCACCTATCGCGGGATCGATGCGCCGACAGACGTCCTCTCTTTCCGTTACAGCGACCACGACTTTGTCGTCCCGCCCGAGGGGCTGTGCCATCTCGGAGATATTGTTATCGCCTATCCGTACACCGAGCGGTCCGCTGCCCGGCACGGCCACTCCCCAGCCGAGGAACTGCTTCTCCTCACCGTTCACGGTATGCTTCATCTTCTGGGATATGACGACGACGAAGAAGAGGCCTGGGCGAAGATGAAAGCGCGTCAGGACGCTATCGTCGAGTCCTTGCGCTCGTGAAGCGCGCGGGCAGCCTTGCCGAAAGCTTCCGCTACGCCTTCGCCGGGCTTCGCTACGCTTTCGGGTCGCAGCGGAACATCCGCATTCAAAGCCTCATCGGCCTCGGCGCGATCGCTTTCGGGCTCTGGTTGGGATTGTCGCTCGTGGAATGGGCAATCCTCTTCCTCGTCATCGCCTTCGTGCTCGTGACCGAGATGATCAACACCGTCTTTGAGACCATCGTCGACATGATCACGACTGACTACAATCCTCTCGCCAAGACGGCGAAAGATGTCGGTGCGGCGGCAGTTATCGCTGCGGCGATCACGGCAGTAGCGATTGGAGTGCTGCTCTTTCTCCCGAAGCTGCTCGCGCTCCTCCGCTGAAAACGCAACCATGCCGGAGAACCACCTCCCCTTCGACATTCACGACGTGATGCGCCGAGTGCAAGAGGCGGTCTCGGCGTTGCCGAAGGCGGTGCTTTTCGAACTCGCCGACGAGGGGTATCGCAGCCTTTTCGAGCAAGTGGTCGCCTGCATCATCTCGACCCGGACCAAAGAAGAGGTAACCGGCTTTGTCGTGCGGCGGCTTTTCAGGGCGGCGCCGACCCCTGCCGCAATGAGTGCCCTCCCGCTCGCGACGCTTACCGCTCTCCTCGAGCCGGCAGCGTTTCCAGCGCAAAAGGCAGCGCAGATCCAAGCGATTGCTCGTCTGACCGTCGAGCAGTTCGGCGGAGCGCTTCCCTGCGACAAGGCGATTATCAGCTCTCTGCACGGGGTCGGTCCCAAGTGCGCCAATCTTGCCCTAAGCATCGCCTGCGGTATCCCTGGGATCGCGGTGGATATCCACGTCCATCGGATCACCAATCGGTGGGGCTACGTCGCCGCGAAAACACCGGAAGGGACGCTGAAACAGTTAGAGGCGGTGCTGCCGTCCGAGTATTGGACCGACATCAACCGCCTCCTTGTTCCGTTTGGGAAATATCTCTGCACCGGCACCCGACCGCGCTGCACAACCTGCCCAGTGCGCGCATTCTGCCGCCAAATCGGCGTCTCAGCACATCGGTAGCCGACCTTCATCTCCCGCCGGCCTGCTGAAGTGCCCAGCGCAGTGCACCGAGGGTCGGCTCGACCAAGACGTGCCCCCCACCACGGCGGGATGGCTGAGGACGCCGCCGGTCAGCCGGCGGAGGCGCACCGCAGCAGCCGGATCGTGCTCGATATCGCGATGTCGTCGATCGTCAGCCGACACTCCCCTCGCTGCCGCCCATCTCGCCCCATCACGCCACAGTTCGTAATGCCGTGCAAAATCGAGCGCGCCTCCTCTTCTGGACCTGCCGCAAGACGCGGCTCGAGCGCAGGGAAGCCGCGCTTAAGCTCCTCTCATCGGCGAGAGACCGTCCCCCTCTCCCTGCAGCACCTCCTCGACTGCCATCTTCAGGATGTGCAAAGCCGGCCCCGAGGGGCCGGCAGATGCGGGAGGGAGACGCCCTATGCGGCGACCAATTGCTTCTGCGGCTGCCCCACCGTCAGGGGGATCACTCGCGTCCGCGCCGCCGCTGTCTTCGGCGCAGTGATCCAGAGGACGCCGTTCTCCAGCCTCGCCTCGATCCCATTCGGATCGATCTCAGCGCTCAGCGTGATCTCGCGTTGGAACCGGCTCGGCCCATACTCGCACCAGACCGGACGAGCATTCTCCCGTTCGAACGGGGCAAGCTCGCCGCTGATCCGGATCGTCGAGTTATGGCAGGTCAAGTTCAGCTGCTCCGGCGCCAGACCCGGCACCAGCGCCTGAACATAGAAGTTATCGTGGTCTTCCCACACATTTACCGGAACTGACTGAATCTCCGCACGCGCCCCCTCACCAAAGGACGACAGCATGCGCTTGGCAAGATAATCCAGCGTCACAAACGCGGGATCATTAAAGATCGAGTATGCCAGCGTCATCGCCACCTCCTTTCGTAGAATTGGCCGTACGTTTCAGACAGCCAATTCCTATCTATATCAGATCGAACAGACTGTCAAGAGGTCAAGATTAGCGTTCCATTAGAGATCTCTCGAAGATGCACTATAGGACACAGCGATCGCACAAACGGATTTCCTGCAAAGAAAACAGACGAGGGCATTCCCTGCGAGGAGAGGAGGGCTGCAAGCCATCCACACTATGCCGAGTGCGGAAATAGAGGCACATGCGGGCAGCTGGGCACTAATGCGTCATTAATTGAGCCAAGCGGGCGGCTTTCTGCATTTCAAGCAGCCAGCCGCTCGATTGCGCCTATCATCTCGTCTGAGCGCGCCATCATGTGGCCAACGCTGCAAAGAGAGGGGAATACCGCCGGGTCCCGTCCCCGCGCTCTGGCGAGCAGGGCGCTCACGCGCCGCCTCACCGCTCCTGGTCGAGGAAGTCGCGGACGATCGCCGCGATCGCCGGAGCGTGCAGGGTGAGCATCCCATGCCCCATCTCCGGCAGTTCGAGCAGCCGGCCGTTCCGAATGTAGGCTGCGGCACGGCGGGTCGGCTCGACGAGGTCATCATTCGGACAGAGCACGAGCACCGGCTGCTCGACCTTCGGCAGGTTGTCGGCGTGGTGATAGTCGAAGGCGGCGCGATGCCCCCACCAGCTCCGTTCGCCGCCGCGCAAGCTCTCCGCGACCTCGCGCTGCACCATCTCCAGGGTCATCCCCGGCCCGCGCCACTCGTAAATCGCCTTCCAGCGCCGGACGAGATGCGACCCATCCTCCGCCAGCGGCTCCGGCTTGCCCATCGTCTGCCGCTGGCGGGCGAGCTCCTCGTCGGTATAGATCGGCGCTGAAACGAGCACCAGATGGGCAACGCGTTCCGGCGCCGTCAACGCTGTTTCGACCGCGATCTTCGAGCCGGTGTGATAGCCCATCAGGTCAACCTGCTCGAGGCCGAGCGCGTCTATCACCTCGATCATGGCGAGCGCATAGTCATGAATTGTTGGCGGCGCAGGAGGGGGGTCCGACTCGCCGAAGCCGGGCGTATCGGGAGCGACCGCAATCCGGTCGTTTCCCATCTCTTCGAGAAAGGCGGTGTACATCCGTCCTGACCCGGGCGAGAGATGAAAACAGACAAGAGGGCGCTTGGGAGTGACGCCCGCGGGCGGCCGGGCGATCCGCAGATGAAGCTGCCCATAGCGACCGTCGATATACAGCCGACGCACCGCGCTCATGCTACGCGTCCTTCCTCCGGGAGCGGCAAGTCCGCAAGGAAGGTGCGCCAGAGAGAGACCGCATGGGAAAAGCCCTCCGGCGTCGAGCGAGGATGGGTTACATACGCGACGGCGTTCGGCGTCAGGCGTTTCCCCTCTTCGAGGAAAACCCGCAGCGGGTCGGTCGGGCTTGCGCAATGCATAGTCGGCGCCTGGATCAGCGGCAACCGCTCCCGGGTAGGGTAGGCGAATGCCGCCCGGTAGGATTTATGGTACGTTTTCCCGCCCTTGATGAACTCGACGAAGCTCCGGTGCATCGCCTCGGGGTCTGCCAGCCCGGCCCGCCGCGCGCTCGCCGCTGTCCGGTCAAAGTAAGGGTAGAAGAGCTGCATGTCGCGCAGCTGGTTCCATGCCCAGATGAGATGATCGCCGTAGGAACTGAGCCGGAGCGGGATCGGATAGTTCTCGATCAGCCACTTCGTTTTCTCTGGGTCGTAGAGCGTGATGCCGTCCAAGATCAGATGCTTGACCTGAGCAGGCCGCTTGATGGCGATGTCGATGGCGATCATGGCGCCTGTATGGGAACCAAGGAGGTCATACTCCGGCCAGCCAAGCTGATCGATGGCTTCTAGAAGCACGTCGGCAAGGTCGCCGATCTCCGGCGTGCCGGGGAGCGGCGCCGAGTCGCCATTGCAGGGGTTGTCAAACGTGACCACCGGGCGGTCCAGGCCAAAGCGGAGCAGCAGCGGCTCCATGCTTAGGCTTGAGCCGGGCGAAGCATGGAGGATGACAAGGGGGCGTTCCGGGCCCTCGCCGCTTTTGCGCATCAGCACTTGGCCGACCGAGGTCAGCGCATAGTCGCGGCGCACCTCGCTCACGAGGAACGGCACGGGCGGCGGCGGCGGGGGCGGCGGCAGCGTCTCCTCCCCGCCAAGGAACTCGACGATCTTGGCCGCGAACGCGCCGTCCTCGCCGTCGTCGACAATCTCGTTCAACACGGTGTCCGGCAGCCTGCCAACGCGATCGAGATACCTCCGCAACGGGTCGTGAGCGCGCGTAAACAGCGCCGTCGGAACCGTCACTTTCTGAAGAGCAGCGACCGCATCGTATCGGAACGCTGCGCGATACCCTTTCCGGTAGTGATTTCCCGCCCGCAGCATATCGACGAAGTGGTCGTGCAGCACCTCATCCGAGGGCACGCCGCGCAGCAGCCGCCCCTCCGGCGTTCGGTTAAACCACGGCCAGAAGAGCGTCATATCCCGCCGCATCGTCCACTGCTGCACGAGGTGGCTGCCATCCGAAACAGGAATGAAGAATGGCGTGTAATTGTCGAGCAGCCATTGGACCGTCTCGGGCGGGTAGGCGCCGACGCCGTCGAGGACGAGCCGGCGCACGCGATGGGGATAGCGGATCGCGAACTCTAAGGCGATCTTCGTTCCCGTATGCGAGCCAAACAGGTTACAGCGGCTCACGCCGAGGGCGTCGAGCGTTTCGGCGAGCGCTTCGGCGAAATCGCCGATCGTCGGCTCCTCTGCTTCGAGCGGCGACGACTCTCCGTAGCCGGGGGTGTCGGGAGCGATGACGGTGTAGCGCTCGCTCAAACGAGCAATTAACGGCTCCAGCGACCAAGAGCTCCCCGGCGAGGCATGGATCATCACCAAGGGCGGGCCGTCGCCCGCGCGCCGATAGTGAACCCGCCGCTCGCCTGCGTGGGCATAGTGCTTCAGGAGTGTGGCCATTGCCCCCCCACATGCTGGTGTCTCGCTCGCGGTCAGCATACATCGTCGCGATCACCAGCGCGCGCCTGCCGAGGCAGAGGAGACCTTCCCTCGTCATCCACTCGCCCGCTGCAGAACTGCGCGGACGCGGAGCAGGGGCGTCGGCGTCATGCGACGAGTGTGCTGCCCCCTCGCCCTCCTGCGCGTCGGAGCGTGCCTGCGCCGCACGGTCAGGGCACCGCCTCGCGGCAGACGGCTCGAGGCGGTCGCCAGCAGGCGTCGGGAGAGTGGGTCTGCTCTTAACCGCGCCGATGCCGCCGACCTCGAGCGGCACCCCAACGGCGGGATCGCGATGCGCGGCCCTTTCCTCTCCTCTTTTGGGCACCGACGAGCGGGAACGCGTGCGTCGGTCGGCTGAGGATGCTCAGCGGCCGACTGGGAGGTCGGCCTCGGCACTCGAGGCGCCGCAGGTCACCCGCACTTTCCCCACCCCCGTTGGCGACGACGGCGGGATTGTCCAGCGCCAACTTGCCCGTCCGAGCCGATCGGCCGCTTGGTTGTTCAGGCCCGCGGCTGGGCTCTCCTCGCCGTTCGGCAAGATGACGGTGATGGCACAGGAGGCGCCGGGCACGGTTTGAACGGTCACGGCGGCTTGCCCTCCCGGCGCAGCGCTTTGAACAACGAGGAAAGAGAGCGGAGCATTCGAGGCTGGGCGCGGCGGCGCGTTCGGCGGCGTGAGCGAGATGGAGAGAATGCCGCCGTTCCCGGCGCAGGCGCCTTCGATCGCCGTTCCGATGATGAGCCGGCCATCCTGACAGGTGATGTAATACTGCGACGGCGTCGGCGTTGCGGTCGGCAGCGCCGGAGGAGAGGCCGTTGGCGCTGCCGGAACTGCTGTCGGCGACTGGGGAGGAACGGGGGTCGCACCCGGGGAAAGCCCCGGTCCCACCGGCAATTCGAGCACGCGCTCCTCATGCCGAGGGCGAAGCCACGCCAGCGCGTCTGGGCGCGCGAGCGCGAGCCCAAAGGCGAGCAAGGCGCAGCTGACGATTGCGGCGAGGCCGAGCACAAGCAGCATCCCAGCAAGCCGAGATGCCCGCTCGGCGGCAGGATCGCGCGGAGCGGTCATCTCTCTCTCCCCAGAAGAAAGCGCGCCGCAACCCGGCAGGCCTGCATCACCACCATCCAAAGATCTGGCGGTGTGCCGACCAGACGGTCGTCTGCGCCCCCAAAAAGTGCGGCCCCAGCGCCCACTCCTCCACCGGTTCCCGCACCACCCACCCCGTCTCTATCTCCGCAATGTGCGCACACGGCGCAAACTCCAGAATGTCCCGCTGGATCGCCAAGTACAGCCCCGGCTGCTGGTCGGATGGAGCGTTGCGGATCTCCGCCAAGCGCTCCGTCCACATCGGGTGGACAATATTCTTCCCGCCCCACATCCCGGGCGGCGGGTCATAGTCGTGAGCAAGGTCGTACATCGGCTCATACAGCGCGTGCCCGCACTCCTCCTTGAACCACATCGGCACCTTCCGCCCAAACGGCAGGCTCGTCTGCAGCCGCACCTCCACCACGATCCCCAGCTCCTTCAGCGCCTCCCGCACAATCTCCCCAAACCGCAGCGACTCCCCGCTCGGCTGGATGTACAGCGGCGTCTCAAATCCCGCCGGATACGCGCTCGCCGCCAGCAGCTGCTTCGCCCGCGCAAGGTCTGTCTCATAGTGCCAGAAGGCGTCGGTGGAATATTTCGAGACGCTCGGGATGGGGGATGTGGA